>JAGDMB010000172.1 GCA_017860375.1 Bacteroidota bacterium
CCTTTGCAAGGATAATGATCAAAAACTGGCGATGTACCAGGCTGCGGCCATGTATTTCCCCAATGATGTCAGGACCTGGAATAACGTAGGGTATGTTTTGATGAAGATGGGAAAGACTGCCGAAGCAAAAGCTGCCTTTGAAAAAGCCAAAGCCCTGAAGGATGATGAAATATCAAAAAACAACCTTGGCGCCATTGCCCTTGCTGAAGGTGACCTTGCTACCGCTGAAAACCTGCTTGCTGCTGGTATGGGTGCAGGCGATGCTTCCAGCTATAACCTCGGTATTATAAAAATAAAACAGGGCGACTATGCCGCCGCTGTTAATTATTTTGGCAACAAACCTTCCTTTAACGCTGCTTTGGCCCAATTGCTTAATGGTAACATCGATAAGTGCCTTGCCACCCTCAATGAAATGGGTGATGATGTATGTGCCTGTGTATATTACCTGAAAGCGGTCGCCAATGCCCGTGCAGGAAAAGAAGATGGCGTATATGTCAACCTCCGGAATGCCATCGGCAAAGATCCAAAATGGAAGGATTATGCACTGAAGGATGCTGAATTTCTGAAATATGCTGCATCGGAAGCCTTTAAAGCTGCCGTACAGTAATCGATCCTTTCTCAATACAATAAAAGAGGGTGTCTCGGCTTTTGAGACACCCTCTTTTTTGTATGCGCATTGCCTTATTTATGAAGTGATCCGCAGGTGACAATCCATTGCACCCGTCAGCATTACCTGTAATCCGGAACATAATTCCTGAAAATCTCCCACAAAACGATTCCTGCACTCACGGCAATGTTGATGGAGTGCTTGGTCCCCAACTGCGGTATTTCAATGCTCAGATCACTCGCATTGACAACCTCCTGGTCTACTCCACGGATTTCATGACCAAACACAACCGCGTACCTTTTCTCCTTTACCGGCTTGAAGTCGTGCAGCATTATGCTGTTTTCCGTCTGTTCAACGGCACACAGCGTGTATCCTTCGTATTGCAGTTGCTTTAGCGCATCCATTGTGTCTTTGCAATACATCCAGCGAACCGATTCGGTAGCACCGAGTGCGGTTTTATGTATTTCACGATGGGGCGGTGTGGCGGTTATTCCGCACAGGTAAAGGGATTCGATCATAAAGGCATCACAGGTGCGGAAAACCGATCCGATATTGTTCAGGCTTCTTACATTGTCCAGTACCACCACAACCGGAATTTTCGGTGTGCGTTTGTACTCTTCCACCGATTTTCGGTTCAATTCAGCATTGGCAAGCTTTCTCATTCATTCGGCTTATTGATCTAACCGGAAATATCCGGTTCCATAAGATAAGTTAAAAAAAATAAATATTTTCGTAAACAGAAAGAAATAGCAAACCAAACGATGAACATTCACGAGTACCAGGGTAAATCAATCCTCAGGAAATTCAACGTTAGCGTACCCTATGGCGTTGTTGTCCATGAGGTGGCGGAGGCTGTGGAAGCAGCCCGGGAGGTGCAGGAAAAAACCGGGGCAATGGCATGGGCAGTAAAAGCACAGATCCATGCCGGAGGCCGTGGGAAAGGAGGGGGTGTAAAAATCGCCCGCAGCCTTGAAGAGGTGAAACAATTTGCTGCCGACATTCTCGGTATGCAATTGGTTACCCATCAAACCGGCCCTGAAGGAAAAAAAGTCCGCGCCGTCCTTATCGAACAGGGAATTTACCACCAGGGGATCCATCCGGTGCGGGAATTCTATATGAGCGTGCTTTTGAACAGGGCCTCCGGGAGAAGCATTATCATGTATTCGACCGAAGGAGGAATGGATATTGAAGCCGTCGCGGATAAAACACCCCACCTGATCCACCACGAGGAAGTTAATCCCGGAGTGGGATTGCAGCCTTTTCAGGCGAGGAAAATTGCCTTTAACCTGGGACTGGAAGGAAAAGCTTTTAAGGAGATGACCGCTTTTGTGTCATCCCTTTACCGTGCTTATGAGTCCAGCGATGCCTCGCTTTTTGAAATAAATCCGGTGGTGAAGACATCCGACGATTGTATTTATGCAGCCGACGCCAAGGTTAACCTGGATGACAATGCCTTGTTCAGGCACCCTGAATACCTTGCAATGAGGGATCTGGATGAAGAAGACCCCATTGAAGTCGAGGCCTCAAAATATAACCTTAATTTCATCAAGCTGAACGGCAATGTCGGCTGTATGGTCAACGGCGCCGGACTTGCAATGGCAACCATGGATATTATTAAACTTTCCGGAGGGGAACCGGCCAATTTCCTCGATGTCGGGGGAACAGCCAATGCACAGACTGTGGAAGCCGGATTCAGGATCATCCTGAAAGATCCTGCGGTTAAAGCAATCCTGATCAATATTTTTGGCGGTATTGTTCGGTGCGACCGTGTTGCACAAGGTGTCACGGATGCCTATAAGACCATCGGCACTATTCCTGTGCCGGTGATCGTGAGGCTGCAGGGAACCAACTCCGCCGAAGCAAAAACATTGCTCGATCAGTCAGGTCTGAAAGTGCTGTCGGCTGTTACCCTGCAGGAGGCCGCCGACCTTGTAAAGCAGCATGTTATTTAGACCGGTGCGTTTTAAAAGCAAGGTATCCCCTCTGCGGCGTCCGTTACCTGTTCGTTTTAAAATACAAAACGCCATCCGGATCCCCTTGTTCATTTGGCAGTTTGAAATATACAGGGATTTTGACCTGAAAAAACTAACCCTTAACCATCCGCCTGGCCGGGGTTTTTCATATGGATTAATAATTCTATCTTTGCAAGCCTGTTATTAAACCCAAACGGTGTATGGTTCATTTCAGGGTACTTATCAGCTTGCTGCTATTACTAGCCGATGGTTACCTGTATTCCCAAAAAACGATTGTATCAGGCAGGGTCATCGATGCCGTTACCAATGAGCCTATATCCTATACATCCGTTGGCTTTCAGCACAGCCCGGTTGGCGGTATCAGTGAAACCGACGGATCCTTTTATTTGATTACAACAAAACCGACCGATACGCTGCTCGTTTCAAATGTCGGATATGAAATGGTCAGGATCCCTGTGATCAAAGGCAAAGTGCAGGAATTTACGGTACGGCTGATGCCAAAAACCGTTGCATTGGAAGCGGTAGTGGTGTCTCCGGGTGAAAATCCGGCCCATATCATGCTGGAGCATATTAAAGAACATAAAAATAAGAACAATCCGGCCCGCCTGCCCTCCTATCAATACAATGCATACACCAGACTTCGGCTCGATATGAACAACATCGGGGAGAATATGAAGGATCAGCGGTTTCTGAAGGACTTCAGCTTTGTTTTTGACTACATGGACTCTTCGGAAGTATTCAATAAGAACTACCTGCCCCTGCTGATCTCCGAAACGGTTTCCAAGGTTTATTATTCCAAAGACCCTCCGGTGAACCGCGAAGTAATTGAAGCCTCCAAAATCAGTGGCATTAATGATAAAACTTTTTCGCAATACACCGGAAGGATGTACCTGCAGATGAATATCTACAACAATTTCGTGAACTTTTTTGATCCGAGCTTTATTAGTCCCATTGCTGATTTCGGACGCATGTATTACAAATATTACATCGAAGACAGTGCGACGATTGAAAATCACTGGTGCTACAAAATATCTTTTAATCCCAAACGAAAACAGGAAAGGACTTTTCATGGCTATTTCTGGGTGGCGGATACTTCTTTTGCCATTAAACAGATCCAGCTGAGGATTTCTTCGGATGTGAACCTGAACCTGCTGAAGGACATGATTGCCACCTTTGAATACAAGCAGATAAATGATACCACCTGGTTCATCAGCCGGGAGGATATGGTGATCGATTTCAACGTCATTGAAAAATCCTACGGTTTTTTCGGACGCAAACTGGCAGTGTTTGACAGCATCACGATCAATGGAATTATACCGGATTCCGTAAAGAAAATGACGACCAATACGTTTGTAGATGAAGAAAATGCAGAAAAGGACAAATCGTTCTGGGAAAGTAACCGCAAGGATGAGCTGGATATTGAAGACGAGAAAGTTTTTGAGATGGTGGATTCCGTGAAGGAGGTGCCAGCGTACAAATTCGCATACAGTGTTGCGCAAATGTTTGCGAGTTATTACCTGGTAAAAGGTCCCGTTGAAATCGGGCCCTGGTATACCATTATCAGCGGTAATCCAATTGAAGGGGTTCGGCTCAGGCTGGGCGGGCGAACGAGCAATGCCTTCAGTACTAAGCTGATGATTGGCGGCTATGTGGCGTATGGTTTCAGCGATCATGAATTCAAATACGGAACCAATCTGCAGTATATGCTTGGTACAAATCCCAGACGGGTGGCTTCTGTCTCCTATTTTCACGACATGCGGCAATTGGGAAAAAGTGAAAATGCTTTTCTCGATGATAATATTCTTTCCTTTCTTCTCAGGACCAATCCGAACTACAAATTAACGCCGATCGATAATTTCACTACCTTTTATGAGCACGAATGGGTGCAGGGCCTTTCCAATACACTAAAATTCAGCCGCCAGACCATTTACGCCACGCCCTATGTTCCTTTCGATTATATCGGACCCGCAGGCGATACGATCTCGAATTCAGGCATTGCCTCGGCAGAATTTACTCTCAGCACGCACTTTGCCTACCGCGAAAAATTCCTGCTTGGAAAATTTGAACGCAAAAGCCTTGGTTCTGATTACCCAAGCGTGGATCTTGACCTGGCATATGGTCCCAAAGGTTTTCTGGGCAGTGACTGGGAGTATTACCGGATCACGCTGAAGATCTCCGACAGGCTGGAAACCAATCCGCTGGGTTTTCTGAAGGTAAAACTTACGATCGGAAAGGTATTCGGAACCCTGCCGTATCCTTTGCTCAAACTTCATGAAGGAAACGAAACCTATGTATACAATCCGAATGCACTGAATCTGATGAATTATTATGAGTTTGTCAGTGATAAATATATCTGGCTTTTCGCCGACTATCATTTTCAGGGTTTTTTCTTCAACCGCATACCCCTGATACGGGAATTGCACTGGCGTGAAGTGGTGAATTGCAACCTGCTGTTTGGGAGTCTGTCGGACAAAAATAAAAGCCTGATGGTATTTCCCGAAGGCCTAACGGGTCTCGACCGGCCCTATTATGAGGCCGGTGTCGGTATTGAAAATATTTTCCGGTTGATCAGGGTGGAGGCAATGTGGAGGCTTTCCCAGCTGGACCACTCCGGCATACAACGGTTTGGAATAAGGTTCAATGTACAATTGTCATTCTGAATTTATTTACTATAAAACGTATGGATTATGAACACCAGATCTGCTTTTGGAATAATAGGACTGATCTTTATGTCCGCTCAGGGATTTAACACCATGCTGGCACAGAAAACAGCGGATTGTGTGATTATCCCTGCTCCGGTCAGTGTTGTGAAAACACCGGGCACCTTCACATTCCCCCGAAAAATAAAAATCGGCTATTCCAGCGAGGAACTTGCTTTTACGGCCGGTTATCTGAAAGATTTCTATTCCTCATCTGCAAACCGCCTGATGACGGCAAAATATTGCGGAAAAAATCCGGATAACTGCGCCATCTATCTTACCCTTGACCCGGCTTTGCCATTTGACGAGGGATACCGGCTCGGGATTGATTCAGAACGGATTACCATTTCAGGCAAAACACCGCAGGGTATTTTTTATGGAATACAATCGTTATCCCAGATCCTTTTTGAAGGGATGCATTCCGGAGGCAAGATAACCCTGCCCTGTATGCAGATCATTGATTATCCGCGATTCTCCTGGCGCGGGCTGCACCTCGACGTAAGCCGCCATTTTCATGATAAGGAATTTATTAAAAAATATATCGATCTGCTCGCAATGCTTAAAATGAACACATTCCACTGGCACCTTTTAGATGATCAGGGCTGGCGTGTGGAGATCAAAAAATACCCCAGGCT
>JAGDMB010000173.1 GCA_017860375.1 Bacteroidota bacterium
GACAAAGGGCTGTCCGTAGTATTCCAGGGTAAGCTCCGGATTAAGGGTATAGTTAAACCGGAAGGTAAAACTCAGGGTTTGCTGATCGAGTTCGGCAAACAAATACCGGGGGTCACCGTTCATTTGCTCCGTACTTACGTATTGCAGCACATTATTCTGCAGGTTGTAGATCGGCTCAAACGATAGGGACAATGCGTTCAGGGGGCGGGCATTAAAACCCAGCCAGTAATCATGATACCGGTTGCTTCCTTCGTCACTGAAGCTGTGGTAGTTTCCAGCATTCATCGAGATTTTCTTTGACCCATCGGTCGATATATTCAGGTTCATTTCTTCACCACCCGGCATGGTAATGGATGGACCGCCCCTTAATAAGGTGGTTGAAGTGTTTTCGCCCCACCGGGAGAAGGAACCGTTCATGTCCCAGCGATTTTTAAACTGAGAATTGAAATTGAAGTTACCATAATGCGAAAGCAGTTCGCCTGAAAAATTCCAGTACATCCAGTAATTCGTATTCAGGTAAAAGTTATTGAAAATGGAAAAGGGATCCCGGCGGTAATAGGCCACCCAGGTGCCGTGGTGAATGATATCCGAATACCGCATATAGCCGATATCATTGAATTCCAAACCGGGTGAACGCACCGTAACGCTGGTTTCGAACTGTATTTTTTTACTGCTGGTTCTTCCAAGTTTAAAAGTTCCGCCATATCCTGCCAGGGATGTCAGCGATGAATCGACCGACAGGTATTCTGCATCGGGTCGCTGATAATACCGGGCCGAAGATTGCTGTGTCCTGATGATGGCTTCTTCTTTTCCCTTCACATTGCTGAATTCCGTATTTCCTGCCACATACCACGTCCGTTCTTTCCAGAAGTGTTTAAAATCTATGCCGCCGGTGTAGGCATCGGTATGCAGGTAATCCATTGCCGGGTTATTGATATCCCGGTTTACGGCTGTAAAAATACCCCCCAGCACGGTCTCACCCTTGTTGAAATCCTTTTGCAGGCGTCCAGTAAAATAGTTGGTGAGCGGCTCAACACTCTCCTTTCTCCGGATTCCCGCACTATCAATCAATGCATTTTCATTTGCCGTAACACTTTCGAGTATCCCAACGGATAATCCTTTCTTTGTCTTGCCCGACAGTTTCAATGCAGCAAGAATAGTGGATGATTCAGGCATATCGACATATTCAGAATCCGACACCTCCGGATAATAATGAGGAGGCCTTCCTATCCGGCGGGAATAGAACAGGTTGTCGGAGCCCATCTTGCCTATCACGATGGTATTCGAAGGCTGAAACTGGTAAATATTTTTACCCTCGATAAATAAAGGGCGCTTTTCGGAGAAATACGTCTCAAAAGCAGTGAGATTGACCTCCGAGGGATCGGCTTCCACCTGGCCGAAATCGGGGTTGACGGAGAAGTCCAGCATAAAGTCATTGGTGAGTGCTACTTTCCCGTCAAGGCCTGCAGACAGTGCACTGGATTTCCCGTCAAGGAATGGATTGCCTTCCTCCTTCTCGAAACGCTCCAGCCGTCCCACGGCATAAGGCATCAATTCAATCTGGCGTTTGGGTTTGATATTGGTAATGCCGCGCAATTCGCCGAACAGGTGCACCATACCGGGAGAGCCTTTGGGGATGAACTGCCATGTGGAGAGTTCTTCCAGCCGGTAGATGTAACGCCTTACCTGGATTCCCCAGACATGGTCGGCTTTTTTCCCAAACCGTATCTGGCTGAAAGGGATTTTCATTTCGGCACACCAGCCCTTGTCATCGATAGAGGTTTTAAGGTACCATACCGGATTCCAGCTGTCGTCCCAGTTGTCACCATCCTCCGAGACCGCCTGATCGCCCTTTGCGCCGGAGGCAGAGGCAGTGAATGCGAAAGCAGTTTGCTGGTCGTAATAACTGTCAATGCATATCTGCACCATATCTCCCTCATAATTGTCCCTGCGCGATATGATCCGGCTGATCTTATCCGGTACGCTGTCATACGCACGAATAAAAACAAAGAGGTTGTTATCGTCGTACAGGATCTTAAAAGCAGCTTGCTGGGTGGGAGGTTTGTTATCATAGGGCTCGCTTTGTATAAAATCACCGCTCCATTCAGCCCGGTTCCAGCAGGTATCATCCATCCGTCCGTCGATGAGGGGTGCAACAGGTGTATAAGCAGTAAAGTATTGCTTCTTTTCTATGGTTTGGGAACAGAGGGATGAAAAAAGGGTGACCAGGATCAGGCCGGGAACTGTATTTCGCAAAGAGAACAGTTTCATGAAGGGCAGTCTTAGGAGTATTAAAGGGTTAACGTAAAAACAAAGACTTAAATTATGCCGGCATGCTGCATGACAGATAGGATTATATTTGTTTAAAATCATTTCAGACTCTGCCAGACGGCCCTGAAACGTCGCGGGGTCCTCCGGACGGTGTCAGGTCTTCATAATATCGCGGGATGGTGAAGTGGAATATAGTGCCCTTACCTTCATGGCTTTCGCACCAGATTTTTCCCCCGTTCTTTTCTACAAATTCCCTGCAAAGTACAAGTCCCAGACCCGTACCTGTTTCACCGGCCGTGCCTGTTGTTTTGTATTTAACATCAATACGAAATAATTTCTGCATGTTCTCCTCTGATATGCCCACTCCCTGGTCTGTTACCAATACTTCAAACCATTCCGGCTGTTCCTTTACTTCCACTTCCACTCCTTTTCCCCCGGGAGTAAATTTAACCGCATTGCTGATCAGATTTCGCATTACGGTATGGATCATTTCCGAATCTCCAAAAGCATAAAGATCATCTTCCGCTTTGTTGCTGAGCATGATCCCTTTCTCACTGGCAGCAGTCTTGTGCAGGTTGACATTAACCTCCACAAGCCGGGAAAGGTTGAATTTCACCGGAGAAAATACCATTCCTCCCCGCTGCGACCTTGACCAGGTCAGAAGATTCTCGAGCAGCTTATAGGTAAGCTCCGCAAGTTTGTGTATTTTCTGTAGTCCGGTCCGTTTATCCGACTCCTCCAGTGTATTGAAACTGCTGCTCAGGGTTTCACTCATGGAGTACAGGCTGGAAAAAGGACCCTTCAGGTCATGGGCCAGAATGGAAAAGAATTTGTCTTTGGTGGTATTCAGTTCGTTCAGCTCATCTTTTTGCCGGACAATTTCTTCCGTTCGTTCCTGAACTTTCTGCTCCAGCACTTTCTTTTCTTTAACCAACCGGGTTAATCTCCACCGAATGTAAAAAACAATTGCCAGCGCAACCAACAGGATATAGGAAGCCAGGGCAATCCTGCTTTTCCACCAGGGAGGTGAAATATGAATGCCTATGCCGGCCACGGAATCGCTCCAGAGGCCGTCATTGTTGGTTCCCTTTACCCTGAATGTATACCTGCCCGGAGGCAGGTTCGTAAAATGCACAAACCTCCTGTTTCCTATGTTAATCCATTTGTCCGACAAAGGCTCAAGCTGGTAGGCATACTGGTTCTTCAAAGGATCGGAGTAATCAAGGGCTGAAAATTCAATAGTGAAAGCATAATCGCGATACGACAGCTTTACATCATTTTGGTATACGCTCAGATTTGATTTTATCCCGTTGTTTTCCTTTTCAAAAGAAGTAATTTTCAAAGGAGGCAGGTAATTATTGTCCTTCAATGAATCGGGAAAAAAAGAAATAAAACCATCCATGCCGCCGAAAAACAATTCTCCGCCTTTTCCTTTAAAAACTGCCTTGATATTGAATTCCATTCCCTGAACTCCTTCCTCAAGGGCATAGGACCTTATGGTTCCCGATGAGGAATTGTAGCGGGCAAGGCCATTGCCGGTTGTAAACCACAGGTCGTGATGATCGTCTTCAAGGATATCATAAACGATATTGCTGGGGAGGCCTTCTTTCATGGAATAGGATGTAAACGATGAATCGGTCTTGTTGAACTTGCTGGTTCCTGTGTTGGTCCCGATCCATATATTACCGTGTAAGTCCTCACAGAGAGAGATGGTATAATTATCACACAGTGTATTTGCCGATCGCGGATCGCGGAAAAATTGGACCATCCTATCCCGGGCAGGATCATAGCAATTCAGGCCGTTGGATGTAGCGATCCAGATCAGTCCGTCACGGTCTTCAAGCAACGAATACACCAGGTTATTGCTGAGGGTTGGCTGTACCGTATTGCCGGCTCGCATAACCTTTGTATGTTTTGTTTTTGTATCGAATATAAAAATACCATTCCCGGTTCCCATCCAGATTTTGCCCGAAGTATCCTCGATAATACAATATACACGGTTTCCTTCGAAGTATCCCGATTCCTGCACTCCGAAATAATCCTGAAACGGGATGAAAGCACCGGTTTCCCGGTTAAAAACGAAGACGCCGTTTCTTGTTCCCACCCAGATCATGGAGCGTTTGTCTTTAAACAGCACATGCACGTGATTATCCGGCAGGTGTTTATTCCCTGCAAACAAAGAGGAATAGTGTTGTACTTCCCCGCTTTCAGGGTCATAAATATTCAATCCCTTGTTCCAGTTGCCAATCCAAAGTTTACCGTCCGCATCCTGAAAAATTGAACCGATAACGTTATCCAGCAGATTTACCGAAGTTGGATCCTCTGTTTTTTTATAATGCCTGAATTTCTTCCTTTTCATATCCAGTTTATCCATTCCTGCAATGGTTCCGATCCACAGGTTGCTTGATTTGTCCACAAGAAGAGAATATACATTATCATGACTGATGCAATTCGGATTGTTGGGTATGCTTCTGAAATGAACAATATCCGCCAGATCACCCCGGTTGTTCAGGGTCAATTTGTTTAATCCTCCCTCTTCTGTGCCAATCCAGATGGCACCTGCCTGATCCTGTACCAACGACCGGATAACGTTGCTGCTCAAACTGCTGTTATGCTTCGGATCATGAAACCAGCGAATGAACTGGTTATTTTTCCTGTCGTAGCGATTAAATCCGTTTCCGGTTCCAATCAGGATGTTTCCTGACTTGTCTTCATATAAGGCGGTTATATTATTATCGCTCAGGGAATTTGGATCATTTTCATTATGCTCAAAATTGATATATTGTTTAGTGCGCGGATCAAAACAGCCAAGTCCGTGTGTGGAACCGGTCCAGATTAATCCGTCGCGGCTCCGGAGAACAGGATAGCCGAAATCATACAGGATCCCCTCATACGCATGCCCGCTGCTGAAAGTCTCGAGGTTTTCCGTTTTAATATTGAGCACGGAAAGGTCCGGCGGCGTATTGATATAAACGGAAGATTCATCAACAGCCAGTCCATACACAAACAAATCGTTAATGGGTGAACCGGGAAGCCGGTGGTTGACCACGGTAAAGCGGCCCGTTTTTTTATCGAGTTTATTCAATCCCCGTTTTGTGCCAATCCAAATACAGCCTGAAATATCTTCCGTAATAGCGTATATCCAGTTGCTGGAAATAGTGGTACTATCATCCGGGTCGTTAAGGTATTTTTCGAAAGCATACCCGTCGAATTTATTCAGGCCGTACTGGGTTCCAAACCAGATAAATCCTTCCGTATCCTGGAAAATGCAGATTATTACGCTTTGGGATATGCCCTCCTTTACCGAATAATGTTTAAAGTTGACCTGCTGGGCAGAAGCCGGAATTCCTAAGAAAAGGAAAAAGATAATCAGGAAGAGCCAAAAAGGCATTTCCTTTCTCATGCGACTCATTTGCGTAAGAAATGGCATGAAAGTATGCAAATAAAATTGTGTAATGATTGGCTTTTCTATTATAACCACACACAAAAATAACCATAAATTTCATACCCTTCCCTTGAATTGGCAAGGAAACCTTAACTTACAGAAACGGATGGCCGATCGGTTCCCTGAAAGGGTACAGTATTAAAACGCAAAGTTATTTAAACTGAAACCAGTCCAC
>JAGDMB010000174.1 GCA_017860375.1 Bacteroidota bacterium
TGACTTGCGTTGAATTCCGGTAAACCTTGTATCTTCTGGACATCTGTAATCCGGGTGTCAGTGAAGTCTCAACCTGACTTCTCGCATATATCACAACCGAATCAGCCGTTGCGGCCTCTGTTGTATAAGTATAGGGGCCCCATGCCAGATGCGGAGGAGGAGGCCAGTTCCATTTGCTTTGCGGTGCAGGCCAGACTTTGTAGCCACCATAACCCGAAGAACTCCCCCATGGACCGTTCACATTGTCATCCGGATCATAGATTTCTCCAAGCTGGTCAGGATTAATCCACATATATTCATCATCCGGCATTCCGTAATACAATACGCGGCCTCCAAGTTCAGGGACGATGACCAGCTGAATGTATGCATTCTCAACCACAAGGCATTGCCAGCCCCAGTCGTTATAATTGTCCACGGTATCAAGTGTTACCTCACTGCCCTGGGCAAAACCTGCCAGGCCAAAGGCACAACCCATCAATAAAAGCGTAAATCTTCTGTACATAATCGGTAAAAATATAGTTCTTATTAAAAGGATGAATAATTCCAGACCAGGAGCAGTAAAGGTAAGGAATATTTTTACGAATCAATGTTCCGTGCATAAAGATATAAATATCAACTGATTTTCAAATACTTATTCATATTCCGCTGAAATTTTTATTCTCCTTTGTTGAACAAATTGCTTTCATTTTCATTTATTTTACGGGTCATCGCTATCCCCGTTAAAATTCAGCCAGGGCAAAATTTTGACAAGGATAAGTAAAGCCGAATTTGTATATTTACGTACCAATTAACACTGAAAACAAAACCGAATGTCAGTCTTTAATGTAGTCATGCCCAAAATGGGCGAAAGCATCCAGGAAGCTACTATTACCCGCTGGTTAAAACAGGCTGGAGATAAAGTGGAAGAAGATGATATTTTGCTTGAGATCGCAACCGACAAGGTCGATTCAGAAATTCCTTCACCGGTCGCGGGCGTGATCGCCAGCGTGTTGTTCGAAACGGGCGCAAAGGTGCCGGTCGGAGAAGTGATCGCGGTGATCAACCTTGAAGGCACTCTCCCTGATGCAACCGCCGGGTCTGCCGGGGCGAAAAATGCCGGTATGCCTTCCGCGAAAAAAGAGGAAAAAGAGGAAAAAGCCGAAGAAAAGTCAGGTAGCAAGGGAATTCCTGTCACCAGTTCTACGGGAAGATTCTATTCTCCCCTGGTACAAAGCATTGCCCGAAAGGAAAATATCTCTGCTGCAGAACTTGATGGAATCAAAGGCAGTGGAAGGGATGGAAGGGTAAGAAAACAGGATGTTCAGTCCTTCCTGATCACCCGGGATAAAGGGAGCCTTCCGTCTTCCGCACCATCTGCGCCGGCAAAAACCGCAATACCTGTGGCCTCCGTTCCTTCGATGGCAGGAGATCAGATTGTAGTGATGGACCGCATGCGAAAGCTTATCGCTGAGCATATGGTATATTCCAAACAGGTTTCACCTCATGTTTCGGGTTTTGTGGAAGCGGATGTCACGCAGCTTGTTTTATGGCGTAACCGGATGAAGGATGATTTTCAAAAGCGGGAGAACCAGAAGCTTACGTATATGCCCGTTTTTATTGAGGCGGTTGCCAGGGCGCTAAAGAAATACCCGGGTGTAAATGCATCCGTCGACGGGGATAAGATCATTCTAAGGAAAGCCATTAATATTGGAATTGCAGTAGCCCTTCCCTCCGGCAACCTTATCGTACCGGTGATCCGGAATGCTGACCAGAAGAGCCTGGTGGGACTTGCCCTTGAAATGAACCGCCTCGCTGAGGATGCCCGCAACAATAAACTGAAACCGGATGATATTCAGGGAGGCACTTTTACCATTACGAATTTTGGCACCTTCCGCAACATAACCGGCACACCGATCATCAATCAGCCGCAGGTTGCCATACTGGCTACCGGAACCATTGAAAAGAAGCCTGCCGTACTTGAAACGCCTACCGGAGATGTGATTGCCATCCGGCATAAGATGATCTTATCCCTGTCGTATGATCATCGCGTGGTAGATGGTGCGCTTGGCGGATCGTTCCTGCGCCATGTTGGCGATCTGCTGGAAGAATTCGACGGAAGCCGTACACTGTAAATGAAGAAAAGCATTAATACATAAAACCCATGGAAGTTCCCAAACGATACGGTATTAAGAAAACCGAAAAAGATACACTGGCCCGGTGGTTTTATTTATTGGTCCTTGGCCGGACACTGGATGACCGTGCCCCGAATTACCTGAAACAGGCTATCGGATGGTCGTATCATGCCCCCTATGCCGGACATGACGGTATTCAGCTGGCCATCGGACAGGCATTCGACCGGTCGACCGACCATCTTTTCCCTTATTACCGCGACATGCTTACCGCAATATCCGCGGGTATAAATGCCGAAGAGATCATCCTGAACGGTATTTCCAAAGAAACGGATATCTCCAGTGGCGGACGTCATATGTCCAATCATTTTGCCAAACCCAACTGGAACATCCACAATGTTTCGTCCTGCACAGGCAGCATGACACCACAGGCAGCAGGTGTAGCCAGGGCTATGAAGAAATACAAACACAAGGGCGTTGTCATCTCCTCGGAGGGTGAATCATCGGTCTCGGAAGGATATGTTTACGAAGCCATTAACGGTGCGTCAAACGAGCAGTTGCCGGTAATATTTGTTATTCAGGATAACGGGTATGGTATATCCGTACCGAAAGCAGATCAGACGGCCAACCGCAAAGTCGCCGATAATTTTACCGGGCTGAAACACCTTCGGATCATTCATTGCAACGGGAAGGATGTCTTTGATTCCATGAATGCCATGGCGGAAGCAAAGGACTGGGCAATTAAAAACCAGAAACCTGTTATTGTGCAGGCCAACTGCGTGCGCATTCATTCCCATTCCAATTCCGACCGCCATGATTTGTACCGGGATGACTATGAATTAAATTATGTAAGTGAATATGATCCGCTTGGAAAATTCAGGCGTATGCTGATCCGGTATAATCGCTTTACCCCGGCAGAACTTGTTGAAATAGAAGAAAAGGTTAAGCAGGAAGTAAAAGAAGCGCATAAAAAAGCGCTGGCTGCCCCTGATCCATCGCCCGACTCAATTTTTGATTTCGTGACTCCCCGGCCCTACCAAAGTGAAAAATATCCCCAGGGAATCCACTCTTTTGACGGGCCCAAAAAGAAACTGATCGAGGCGCTCAATGAAACCCTGAAGGCGGAATTCAGGCATAATCCCGATACCTTCCTCTGGGGCCAGGATATTGCCAACAAGGAAAAGGGGGGGATTTTCAATGTCAGCAAAGGCATGCAGAAGGAATTCGGCAAAGAGCGGGTGTTTAATGCCCCGATTGCCGAGGATTATATTATGGGGACGGCCACCGGTATGACACGTTGGAACAAAAAGATCAGAGTGGTTGTGGAAGGTGCTGAATTTGCCGATTATTTCTGGCCTGCCATGGAGCAATTTGTGGGGGCCACGCATGAATACTGGAGATCAAAAGGACAATTCTCTCCCAATGTCACCGTCCGGCTTGCCTCCGGAGGGTATATCGGCGGTGGATTGTACCATTCGCAAAATATTGAAGCGGTGCTTACCACCTTTCCCGGTGTACGGGTTGTATGTCCTTCCTTTGCCGATGATGCGGCCGGTTTGCTGAGGACCAGTATGCGGTCTGAAGGACTGACACTTTTCCTGGAACCCAAAGCCCTTTACAATGCACCCGCAGCAGCAACCCCCATACCGGATGATTTTGAGGTGCCTTTTGGAAAAGCCCGTATCCGCCGTGAGGGGAAAGATCTGTCGGTGTTCACATACGGGAATACCACCCATTTTTGCCTTGAAGCGGCGGAGAAAATTGAGAAGGAAACCGGAGCCGGCGTTGAGGTCATCGATCTTCGTTCCTTGTCCCCCCTTGACAAAGATACCCTCCTTGCTTCCATAAAGAAGACAGGCAAGGCTTTGATCGTGCATGAAGACAAAGTTTTCGGAGGATTTGGCGGCGAGCTTTCAGCCCTTATCATGGAAGAAGCCTTTGAATTTCTCGACGGACCCGTAAAACGTGTGGGATCAACCTTTACACCAGTTGGTTTTAACCGGATCTTTGAAAAAGCCATCTTACCCAACACGGACAAGATCCTTGCCGCAATCCGTGAATTGCTTGATTATTAAAAATTAATGTTCAATATATGAGCAAGATAGCTTTATGTTACAGTTTTAACACCAACAAGACCTCACTGGCCGCCAAAAAGATCGCCGAAGCTTTCGGTAAGGATCGGGTTGAACTGGTAAACGCGGAAGACATTACGCCGGAAAAGTTCCTATCCTATACGGAATATATTATGGGCGTACCCACCTGGTTTGATGGTGAGCTTCCCAATTACTGGGATGAGTTCATACCCGCACTGGAGGACCTTGATCTGAAAGGGAGGAAATTTGCATTATTTGGGAATGGCGACCAGAAGGGATATCCTGAAAACTTTGTGGATGGAATCGGTATAATGGCGGCCGTGCTTGAAAAATGCGGAGGCACATTGATCGGAACTACTTCAGTGGATGGGTATTCCTTTGAACGATCGAAAGCATGTCGCGGTGATAAGTTTGCCGGACTGGCGCTTGATTTCGAGAACCAGGGGAAGCTGATAAACCAGAAAATAACGGACTGGGTGGATCAGCTGAAGAAGGAGTTTCAAGTACAGCTCCAGGAACCAAGAGCAAAGAACAAAGAGCAAAGACAAAAGAATAAAGACAAAAGATACAAGAAATAATTACGGACAACTTTCTTCCCACAATTTCAATTATCACGATCGTTCAAAAAATAAAAAAATTCCCATGAAAAAAATGTTCTTTTTATTGCTATTGCTAGGGAGTCCCTTGCTTCATGCACAGGAAAAAGTGCAGATTTATGATCCCCTTGCCGATGCCCGGTTTGACCTTCGGCAGGCAATTCTGTTGGCCGGACAGGAAAACAAACATGTGCTGGTGCAGGTTGGCGGGAACTGGTGTCCATGGTGTGTAAAACTGCACGATTTCTTTGGATCGGAAACCACAATCGACTCCATTCTTAAGGCCGATTATGTTCTTGTCCGCATCAATTACAGCAAAGAGAACAAAAATCCTGAAACCATGGCCCTTTTGGAATACCCGCAACGGTTCGGATTTCCTGTACTGGTCATATTGGATGCAGAGGGAAACCGTTTGCACACGCAGAATACAGCATACCTTGAACAGGATAAAGGATACAATGCAGAAAAAGTGAAAGGATTTTTACTGGACTGGAACCGTACTGCAGTCGATCCGCTTACCTACCCGGAATAAGGGGATGTTTTTCAAGTCTTTCGAAAGTCATTTTTTCCTCCGGGAAGGGTTCGAAAATAGCCTGGATCTCCCGGGCAGAAAGGTCAGCTGAAAGCCATTTTCGTTCTTCATCAGGGTCAAGAATGACCGGCATCCGTTTTTTCAGGTTATGGATTTCTTCCATTCTCGGATTCGCACGGGTGGTAATCACCGTAAACGTATCCATGAGGGTGCCGGTAGCAGGATCTTTCCACCTGTCGTACAATCCGGCAAGCGAAAATGCCTGTTGTTCTTTCAGTCCCATGAGATACGGAATTTTCTCCTTTCCGAGTGTCTGCCATTCATAAAATCCGCTGGTGATAACAAGGCAATGTTTCGCCTTAAATGAATTCCGGAAGGAAGGCTTCTCAGCAAGGGTTTCGGATTTAGCGTTAAATGTCCTTCTTCGCAAGGCATCCGCTGTTTCGGCATCCTTAACCCAGAAAGGAATAAGTCCCCATGCATACAGTTTAACCTGGTCAGGACTGTCGTTGCATATAACCGGCAA
>JAGDMB010000175.1 GCA_017860375.1 Bacteroidota bacterium
ATTCACCCGTATCCGGTGCTGGTCGTCAACAATGTCTGTCAGATTTGCAAGCACCTGTATTTGAGTTTGAGAGCGGGCTTTGCCGGCAATTTTCTTTGCATCTTTTATCAATGAATCCGGCAATCTCTTTAATATGTCACTTTCTTCGATCCTGGAATACCACAACTCAAGCTGGCCCATGTGTGCATATGCTTTCATCCGCCTGCAGTAAGATTTTACAGCGGCAGTTACCGATTGCCTGCAAAGTTTTTTATCACCCCCAAGTAATTTGCAGGAGGTAACAATGCTTGTTGCGAGGCGTTTCAAATCCCATTCCCAGGGACCGGGAATTGTTTCATCAAAATCATTAATGCCAAAAACAAGGTTGCGTTCGGCCGAAGCATACAGACCAAAATTAGCCACATGAACATCGCCGCATGTTTGAACAGTGATGCCGGTTGTTTCGCCGTTGGTTGAAAGGTCATATGCCATGATAGCCGCGCCTCCGCGAAGAAATGCAAAGGGTGATGCCAGCATTCGTTCATAACGGATTGGAACCAAAAACGGGAGGCGTATTTTTGCCTGCTCCTCTAAAACAGAGACAGGATCAATACGGTCTTTCGCCGGTTTATATTCGCCATGCATGGCCCGCGGAAATTGAACCCGAAGCGCTTTTCCTGCTTCAATACGGTCTTCAATACTAAGCGGACCAGATTGAAGGTGACTTATTCTTTGTTTGCTCATAATCTTTCTTTGCATTATATGTTACCAGGACTCCTGAGGCCTTGTATATAAATTATCGGCTCAACAAAGCGCTCCGCAGTTGGTGATCATTCCATCTACATCGGCAATATAGAGGTAACTTCCCATCGTCTCTTTGAGTTAAATGGTACAAATATACGTTTTCTTTATAGTTTTATCCAGATTTCTCATAAGACCAGCCGTTTTCAGCGCATTTCTGTGGTCTTCACTATCCGGGAATGCAGCATTGATACCGCTTCCATACCAGCCATTTTGGATCTCATGTTCTTCAAAAAATCGCTGGACATCACCTGGTGAATTCTCATAATCTATTGCAAAACCCTCATTGGCCGAAAGGGTGTTTTTAATTTCATCGAAGGCTTTTGCTTCCACAGTATCCGGCACTGAATAAATCACATTCGGATCAGCAATAATTTCAGATTTTCCGCTACCAGTCGTTAATTGAATTAGTGCAGAATTGTTTGTTTGACCAAAATCAAAAGCATCTCGGTATCTTTTGACCATGTGAATTGCAGAAATTTGATGGAACTACACATATGAAATTAAATCATACTTGTGCAAATTGTTTTGAAGACATACAAATTGCAAATTACCTGCTCAGTTTGTCCGGGATTTGTTTATTTTCGTCCTGACATTTCGAAAACGTTGAATGCGCTCCATATTCCTACACCTTCATCCTGTAAAAGTAAGCGAATCAGCACTTAAGCTCGACCGGACCTTCGGGTTGGGTGGAATGGCTGCAATACTGATCGTGATCCAGATATTCACCGGGATCATGCTCAGGTTCTATTATGTTCCCTCCCCTGCCAGCGCCTATGATTCGATTGTATATCTGAAGGAGCACGTGCTTTTCGGACCCTTCATCCGCAATATTCATTACTGGAGCGGGGTGTTTCTGCTGCTGATTGCATTTCTCCATTTTCTAAGGGTTTTTTTCACGGGAGCCTACCGGGGTGTACGGAAGATTAACTGGCTCTTCGGATTGTTCCTCCTCCTCCTGATCGTGTTTTCAAACTTCACAGGATACCTTCTTCCCTGGGATCAGCTTGCTTACTGGGCAATCACCGTAAGTACAAATATTATCGGGTACCTGCCATTGGGCGGGACTGCGCTGCACGAAATGATCGTCGGTGGAAAGGAGCTGAATGCAGGGACCCTGCAAAATTTCTTCACTTTCCATACTGCCTTGTTTCCGCTGCTCCTGCTGACACTGGTGATCTATCATTTCTGGCGGGTCCGAAAGGCTGGCGGCGTTTTCCTTCCACAGAAAAGTGAAAAGGATGAAATGGTTCCGGTGATGCCCAACCTGGTCTTCAGGGAATTCATTGTCGCACTGTTGCTCCTGGCGGTACTTTTCACATCTGCTGCATTATTTGATGCACCGCTGCTTGAAAAGGCAAATCCTGCCTACAGCATGAACCCGACAAAAGCCCCGTGGTATTTTGCCGGGGTGCAGGAATTGCTGATGCATTTTCACCCATTTTTTGCCGCATTTCTCATTCCGCTTGCCGTCATCATTTTTCTTGCCTGGATACCCTTCATGAAATTCGGACAGGAGCACAATGGCCATTGGTTCATCTCGGACCTGGGAAAGCAATCATCGACAGTTACAGCCCTGTTTGCCGTCCTGGTCACCCTTTCGGGCATACTGTTCAATGCCTGGGTTGTGAATTTTGAGATTTTGATCCCCGGGATACCGGCCATTATCAGCAACGGCATCATTCCTTTGATAATTCTGACGGTTTTCATGATGGGTTTCTACCTATTCTATCTGAAAAAACTGGCACTAACGAAGGCGGAATTTGTGCAGGCCGTCTTTGTGTTTATCATCGCGGCCTTTATTGTATTAACGCTGACGGGAATATTTTTCAGGGGAAAAGATATGGAGCTTTCGTTTCCATGGAAAATTTGAGGATGTGAAGATTTGAGGATTTGAGAATTTGAAGATGTGAGGATGTGAGGATGTGAATTTTGACCTTGAATTTTGAAATTTGAATTTTGACCTTTGAATTATCTGGTATATAAATGAGTGGTTATTTAAAAAATTCCGTCAAAACGGAAACCCCTGGTGTTAACAGCCTTTCCCGGCGTGGTTTTTTCGGCATGGCCTGGAAGGGACTTGGAATCCTTGTGGGGTTGGAGACGCTGGGGATGATCACTGCCTATTTTTTCTCAGGCAAAAATAAAAACACAGGTGCACCAAGGCAATTGCTTGAAGCAGGACCGGTTGATTCATTCGGGCTCAATTCCGTAAGCGCTTTCATGGGCGGAAGGTTTTACCTGGCCCGGCAACAGGATGGAGGATTTATTGCACTTTCGCTTCGCTGCACCCACCTGGGATGTTCCGTTTCCTGGGAGGCAGATAAAAACAGGTTCATTTGTCCTTGTCATTCCTCGGCTTTTGACATCAGCGGAGAGGTGCTGAATCCGCCGGCTGCCCGGGCGCTCAGTTACTACCCGGTTTTGATTGAAAACGGGTTGGTAAAGGTGGATATCGGCACCCTGAAGGAGCGGACAAGATCAGGAAAGGATCAACTTAGCTACGCACCATGACCACAGAGAGCCTCAGATCGTGGAAGATTGCCGGCATTGTTGCCACTGCAGTGATTGTGCTGAGTTTTCCGGTTTCTCTCCTGATGAACCGGAATACGGGGAAAACCGCAAGACCTGTGGCTGTTTTTACCGGGGGCAAAGCCTGTATCGAGTGTCACCAGAAGGAATACCGCCTTTGGAAGGGGTCGGATCACGACAGTGCTATGGCCGTTGCATCGGATACAACGGTGAAGGGCGATTTCAACAATGCGGAAATCACCTTCGATGGAAAGACCTCGAAATTTTATAAGCGCGAAGGCAAGTTCTATGTTTTCACCGAGGGTCCCGGCGGTATCATGAAAGAGTTCCAGGTAGCCTATACATTCGGTATCCGTCCGCTGCAGCAATACCTGGTTCCGTTTGAGAATGGAAAATACCAGTGCCTGCCCATTGCCTGGAACACCCTGGAGAAAAAATGGTTCCATATGGCCGGAATGGTTTATAAACCGGAGGATCTTAAACCCGACAGCTGGCTCTACTGGACAAACCAGGCACAGAACTGGAACAGCATGTGTGCCGAGTGTCATTCCACCAACCTGCAGAAGAATTTCGACCTCACTGCAAAATCATATCATACAACCTGGGACGACATCAATGTGAACTGTGAAGCCTGCCACGGACCCGGATCGGCACACATCGAATGGGCCAGGCTGCCTGAAATGGCCAGGCCCCAGGACAACAACACCGGGCTCCTTGTTAAAACCAGCAAGGTAACTTCACGCCAGTATGTTGAGTCATGTTCACCCTGTCATTCCCGAAGGAGTGCACTCGGAATTTTCGACTATAACCACAATGATTTCATGAGTTATGCCATCCCGCAATTGCCGACCCGGCCTTACTATTTCATCGACGGGCAGTTCCTGGAAGAGGATTATGAATACGGCTCATTCACGCAAAGCAAAATGTACATGAAGGATGTGCGTTGCGGCGATTGCCATGATCCGCACAGCCTGAAGCGCAAGTTTGAGGGAAATGCCTTGTGTACCCAGTGCCACCGGGCGGATGAATATGATACCTTCAACCATCACCTGCATAAATCAAAAGGTGAAACGGGCACCTCATTCGTTAATAAAGAGGGCAAAAAGCTTGGTCCGGGTGATGGAAACCTTTGCCGCGATTGCCATATGCCGGGTCGTTATTACATGGGTGTCGACAGGCGCTTCGATCACAGCATGCGTATTCCCCGGCCCGACCTTTCGTTGAAGCTGGGAACTCCCAATGCCTGCACCCGTTGCCATGATGATAAAACAGATCAGTGGGCCTTGCAAAATATAAATAAATGGTATGGAGAGAAGAAAAAGGCCCATTATGCCACCATTCTGTCTGAAGCCGCTGGTGGAAAGGCAGGCGCCGACTCTGGTCTGCTACGGATCATCAATAGTAACCTCTACCCTGAGATCATCAGGTCAACAGCGATCGTCTATCTGTCTGCCTATCCGGGAGCGGGGGCACAGGATGCCGTTCACAAGGCACTCAACGATCCCGATCCCCTGCTTCGCCATACCGCAACTGAAAATTACCTTCCGCCTGATTCTGCAGCACTGTTTACCGCCATCGCTCCCCTGCTGAACGATCCGGTAAAATCGGTTCGGATGGAAGCCGCCAACAGGCTCTCAACCTACAAAAAAGAGGCATTCAATGAGATCCAGTACCGCCTGTTCCAGGTTGCGATGGATGAATATAAAAAAGCGCAGGAGTATTTGGCAGATTTTCCGACCGGCAGGTATAACCTGGGTAATTATTACTCAAAGAAACATGACCTGACAAAAGCGGAAGAAAATTACCGGGAGGCGATTACAATCGATAATCTTTTCTATCCTGCCAAAATAAACCTGGCCATGATCTATTATCAGCAAGGTAAAATGGAGCAGGCTGAGAAACTTTTTCTTGACCTGGTCAAAAATCATCCGGATGTACAGAATGGATTTTACTACCTGGCCCTGCTGTATGGAGAACAGAAGAAATATACCGAAGCCATTGACCTGCTCGAGACCGCATTGACCAGGCAGGGTGACCCGGTAAGGATCTGTTATAACCTGGGCCTGCTTTACCAGGTTACCGGACAGGATGCAAAATGTGTGTCAACGCTGGAGAAAGGACTGATCCTGGAGCCATGCAACTATGAGTTGCTCTATGCACTTTTTGCTTTTCACATGAACAGGAATGACCGAAGAAATGCTGCCCCTGTCATTGAAAAGCTATCAAAGTGTTTCCCGGGTGAAAAAGTGGTTCAGGATATGGCCAGTCAATTTAAAAGTCATCAAAAATAATTCAGTTCCTTTGTTGTGATTTTGCTGAATGGCAGACAAAAAGGTTGAATTACAGTATAAAAATACCTCTAAAGGAGTATGAAATAGTATCTGCGAAAGCTTAATTTTGTTATTAATAGGTAATTATACGCTGCTACTTCCGATTTAAAAAAGAGCGGTGATGCCGGTTGGGGCGCACTGATGTTCTTAAGCATATTAGGAATCATCGTGTCTTTCATCCTGATCAGGAATCCTGC
>JAGDMB010000176.1 GCA_017860375.1 Bacteroidota bacterium
GGCAGCAGCATCCGCACGGAAAAGGTTATCGTTCAATAATTCACCGGTAAAAAGCAATTCCGGTAAGTCCACGTAGTGACATTTTTGATTTGCCGGCGCCCGAGCGCCGGCAAATCCTTTTATTCCGCGATTATTTTTTGATAGTTGCTGATTTCCTGTTGTATCCCATGGATCCAATTCATTCTGAAATTGTAATAGTAAAGCGTTTATAAACTATACTTCATGCATCGGTTTACCCTTATTTTATTATTTGTAATTCTCCACGGAATCCTTTTTTCGCAGGAGACCATAATCAACCTGAGCTTTTCCCAGCCGCGCGAACTTGTTATTAATGGCGGCCAGGACGTTGACATGAAAGGTGATTCTGCCATCCTCGGAAATGAACTTGTCATTAAAGGGGGCACCCCCGAATATACGTACAGGTGGATTTCAGATGAGAACCTGGAATTCCATACCCAGGTCATTACCATCCATGCAGCGGGACAATACATCCTTACCGTAACCGACGCAGGCAAATGTTCCGACAGCGATACTGTTAATGTGATCCCTACCTTGCTGAACGATCCGGCCATGGATGCTGCATGCCTGGTCTATCCCAATCCGGCCGCTGATTTTGTGGGGATTCATATGCAAAATGACGATCGGATCCTTTTAGTGGAAGGTTTTTCGGTGAACGGAGAAAGGCTTTTTTCAATCCGCCCTGCCGAAAGTGCTATGCAAAATTCCATGAAGATCAGTATTTCTGATCTGGCTCCTGGAGTGATCCATCTTCGCATCCTGACTACAGGATCGGAAATAGTAAGAACCCTTGTGAAAAAGTAAACCCATGGCCATGAAGAAACAATCTATTCTTGCTGTTCTTATTTTTCTGCTGGCATCCTTTACCGCCGTTCTTTCCCAGAATACTGATACCCTGTTCAGGACGGTTGCACGCGCCGAGGCCATCAACCTGAACCTGCTCTGGTATTCCATAAACTACGGATCCATTTCATGGGAGAAATCCGTTGACGGCATGCAATGGACAGAGATCCCCGGGGAAAACCAGAAGAATTACCGGTTCCCCGCTGATTCAAACCGGTACTACCGGGCAAAAGTGGTATCAGGAACCTGCGATCCTTTTTATTCCAGGATTACCGGTCTTGATGTGCTGAATATGATGGCCGACAGTGTGAAAGGAGTTACACCGCATCACGCCGAGATTTATTGTACCGCCGATGTCAATACCGTCATCTATCCTGAAAGAGGGATCTTCTATGATACCAAACCGGTTCCCGATCAAAACTCGCCCAAAAAAATTGATTCTACCGATCAGATGGTATTTACCATAAAACTCGATACCTTGCTGGAAGGGTTGACCTATTATGTCAGAGTATATGTGAAGAATACCGAAGGAGTGTATTACCTGGGAAATACTCTCGCGTTTTCCACCCAGAAGATCACAGCTACAAACCTTGTGAATGTCTCCACCGATTCGGCTCAGCTTTTCTATACGGTTTCCTCCACTCCGGAACCGACCGAACACGGCCTGTTCTTCAGCGATACTCCCGATCCCGATACCCTTTCACTGAAAATTGCCGGTGTTTTTGAAAACAACCAGTACAGTGCCACGGCCAAGGGCCTTTCTCCGGGTACCCTGTATTATGCACTGCCCTTTATGAAGGTGGACGGGAATTTCTATTTCGGAGAAGTGAAGAAAATAAAGACATTTTCGGATTACAGTTCGTTTGAGGTGGACACCCTGGCATCTTCCGTGTCACACGCCATTGTCTGGGATCCTCCTTCCGCTGCGAAAAAAATTTCGCAGGATGGTTACTTTGCGGATTACGGGCGTGTGAAGAGGATAGGAAATACCGATACCCTCATCCTGGTATACCATGGAGGTCCGAACAACGGCGACTGGGTGAACATATGCATGCGCATGAGTTATGACAACGGCAACACGTGGACCCCTCAGACGATCGTGATGGACATTGAGGATCACAACAGTGAATACTGGAGATTCTGCACTCCGGAAGTCCTGGTGATGAAAAACGGAACAGTTATTCTGGCCTATGAAGCGAACGCAAAACCGGATGAGAATACAAGTTCGGTGCAGGTTCTGATCAGCAAGGATACCTGTAAAACCTGGGAAGGGCCTGTTATTTATACCACAGGCAGATCGTGGGAACCGGCTATGGTGGAATTGCCCAACGGGGAGATCGAAATGTTCTATTCCTCGGAAGCCAAATGGTGGCCCGGTGAAACCCTCTACCAGGAAATTCAATATACCTATTCCACTGATATGGGGTATTCCTGGTCGCAGGCCAGAACAGTTGCATACTATCCCAATAAACGGGATGGAATGCCGGTACCCCTTCTTCTGCAGGGCAACAGGGGAGTTGTTTTTGCCATCGAATCGGTCTACAGTGCGCTTTCTCCCTTCATTATAAAAAGAGACCTTGCACAACCCTGGATCCTCGCAACTTCCAACTTTTTTAACGGTCCCTACCGCTGGGTGGTAAGCAATTTCAGCGGATTCGGCGGGGCTCCTTACCTGTTGCAGCTTCCCACCGGGGAAATATTGCTTTCGGCTCATATCGGCAAAGGCGGTGACTGGCACCAGAACAATTACATGCAGGTGATGGTGGGAAATAAGGATGCAAAGAATTTCGGACAGCTCACCACCCCATGGGGTATTCTGCCAACAAACGAAAGTGCGGTGAACAATTCCCTGTTCCTCAAGGACCAGGAAACAGTAGTAGCGGTCTCATGCCGGATGTTCACCGATGGAAGCGGAGGAGTTTACTGGCTCGAAGGAAAGATCGTGTCGCTTAAATAATACCGGGAAGAAATTCACCGGTTCTGTTTTTTCCCTGATCTCTTCTTCTGGCACCTTCCCGCGCCTGTGGCGGGCTATTCTCTTCGTTCATAATTTATCCTGCCATTAAAAGCCATTTAATCCAACTTTTTTTACTTTTGTCGCTTTAAATGAAAAGGAGACAATGGAATATAATTTCACCGAAATAGAGAAAAAGTGGCAACGATACTGGGAGGAGAACAAGATCTTTAAAACATACGACGACTTTTCAAATCCGAAAAAATATTACATCCTCGACATGTTTCCCTATCCCTCGGGCAGCGGTCTCCATGTCGGCCATCCCGAAGGATACACGGCAACCGATATTGTGGCCCGGTACAAGCGCATGAATGGATTTAACGTACTGCATCCCATGGGCTGGGATGCCTTTGGACTTCCCGCCGAACAATATGCCATTCAGACGGGCACACACCCTGCCGTCATCACCAATAAAAACTGCGACACCTTCCGCGCTCAGATAAAATCACTGGGCCTGGGATATGACTGGGACAGGGAGGTAAACACCACCGATCCCGGCTATTTCAAATGGACCCAATGGATATTCATTCAGCTTTATAATACATGGTTTGACGAAGCCTTGCAAAAGGGCAGGCCTGTCAGCGAATTACCCGTTCCGGAAGAAATTAAAAAGCAGGGCGATAAAGCAGTTCAGCGCTATATCAGCGAAAAACGCCTTGCCTATTACGATGATGCCCAGGTGTGGTGGTGCGATCACTGTCGCATCGTGTGTGCAAATGAAGAAGTGCTTACCGATGGAAGTCATGAAAAATGCGGTAACCCGGTTGTGCGGAAAAACCTCAAGCAATGGATGCTCCGGATCCCGCTTTACGCGGAACGTTTGCTGAAAGGACTGGAAAAACTCGACTGGCCGGAGGGTGTAAAAGAGATGCAATACAACTGGATCGGAAAATCCACCGGGGCCGAGGTCGATTTCGAACTCGACGGCCTGGACGAAAAACTGAGGGTCTATACCACACGGCCTGATACCCTTTTCGGTGCAACCTATATGGTGATCTCACCCGAACATCCCGGGGTGAAGCAAATTACCCTGCCGGAACAGGCTGCGGCTGTGGAAAAATACGCGAATGACGCTTCGAAGAAGTCCGATCTCGACCGTACCGACCTGTCCAGGGAAAAAACAGGTGTTTTTACCGGACGGTTTGCGATCAACCCTGTGAACGGGAAGAAAATACCGGTATGGGTGGCCGACTATGTCCTTATCGGCTATGGAACTGGCGCGATTATGGCTGTCCCTGCCCACGATACCCGCGACTTTGAATTTGCATTGAAATTCGGCCTCCCTATCGACTGCATCATGGACCCTGAGGGGGCTGAACCCGGACTTCGCAATAAAGTGCTGGCCGGGAAGGAATGCTGGACCGAAGATGGCATTTATGTCAATTCATCAGACGACAAAAGGGGTATTTCCATAAACGGATTAAACAAGGAACAAGGCATTAAGACCATTATTGAATGGCTTGAAAAAATGGAAATTGGTGCCGCTACCGTGAATTACAAGGTGAGGGACTGGTTGTTCAGCCGTCAGCGATACTGGGGTGAACCATTCCCTGTGATTCACTGGGAAGACGGTGAAATAAGCCTCCTGGCTGAAGAGGAGCTGCCGCTGACCCTTCCGAAGCTTGAGAAATACCTTCCCGGGGAAAACGGTGAATCCCCTCTTGCCAATGCCGGCGAGTGGTTGCAGGTTACCGGTAAAGACGGCCGACGGGGCCGGCGCGAGACGAATACCATGCCGCAATGGGCAGGTTCATGCTGGTATTACCTGCGCTATATCGACCCGAAAAATGACAAAGTTCCCTTTTCAGCCGAAAAGGAAAAATACTGGATGCCTGTAGACCTTTATATCGGGGGCACCGAACATGCCGTTCTGCACCTCCTTTACAGCCGGTTCTGGCATAAGGTGCTCTTTGACCTTGGCATCGTGTCGACCGATGAACCTTTTATGAAACTTTTCAACCAGGGCATGATCCTGGCCTACGCATACGAAACGGCAACCGGTGCAAAGATCCCGGTTGACCTGGTGGAAGAAAGGGATGGGAAATATTACAAAAGGGATTCCGGTGAGGAATTGAAGCAGATCATGGCCAAAATGTCGAAGTCGTTGAAGAATGTCGTCAATCCCGATGATGTGGTACGAAAATATGGCGCCGATTCCCTGCGACTTTATGAAATGTTTATGGGCCCGCTCGATGTAATCAAGCCCTGGGCGGATAACGGCGTGAAGGGTGTATCCGGGTTTCTCGGCAGGGTCTTTAAATTCTTTGCACACAAGGAGAATATCACCGGTGGCGAGGAAGATCCGGAGATCCTGAAAGAACTGCATTATACCATTAAAAAAGTTGCGCGTGATATTGAGGACCTGAAGTTCAATACGGCTATTTCGCAAATGATGATTTTTACCAATGCCTGCATCAAAAAAGGAAAGGTGACACACGATACCGCCTCGCGGTTCATAAAGGTCCTGTCACCCTTTGCTCCGCATATTGCCGAGGAGATCTGGGAAATATACGGCAACAAGGGCAGCATCGCAACAGAGGAGTACCCTGCATATGACGAAAAGTACCTGGCTTCCGATACGTTTGAATATCCGGTGTCGTTTAACGGAAAGCTCCGGTTTAAAATAGAATTGCCGGTTGATATGGCCATTCCTGAGATAGAAAAAAGCGTGCTGGCCCATCCGAACGCGCGCAAATGGGTGGAAGGAAAACAGCTGAAAAAGATCATCGTAGTGCCAAACAAAATCATCAATGTAGTTGTTGTCTGATCGTATGAAGAAAAAAGCCCTCGTTATTTCACTGGTAGCGGCAATTGTGATGGCTGTCGCCGCCCTGGCCTGGATCAATAGGGACAGGATTGTGCACCGGAACGCAGAGCAACCGCTTGCTGATTCACTGATTGCAGCCCCGCCGGTAAGGAAGTTCGGCATTGGCGCAGCTTGTCACCCTTACCCGGGAAGAGTTTGACATGCGCAAGATCAAGGCCGGTAGCCCGTATACGCTTTTCCTGACCCGCGATTCGGCAAATATGCTACAATACCTTGTATATGAGCATTCCCCCGTCGATTATTCGGTCTTTGATTTTACGGATTCCCTCCGGGTGTATGATTACAAAAAAGAGATCGTCCCGGTGGAAAAGCGGGTCAGCGGAAAGATTGAAACTTCACTCTGGAATACCCTTTCCCAGCAAAACATTAATCCGATGCTTACGCTTGAGCTTTCCGACATCTATGCCTGGACGGTGGATTTTTTCGGCATACAGCCAGGCGATAGTTTCAGCGTGGTGTACGATGAATTATTCGTGGATACGGCAGATATTGGCATAGGCCGCATTCATGCCGCGTATTTCCGTCAGAACGGCCGCGAATATTATGCGATTCCCTTTGTCCAGGACAGTGTTGAGAGCTATTTTGATGCCGACGGAAGCAGCTTGCGGCGGGCTTTTCTCAAGGCACCCCTTCATTTCAGACGGATCTCCGGACGATATTCTCACAGCCGGATGCATCCCATACTCCGCATCCGGAGGCCCCATCATGGTGTGGATTATTCGGCACCCATCGGTACACCCGTTTATTCCATAGGAGACGGAAAAGTATTGGAAACGGCTTACAGAGGTCAGAATGGCAGGATGGTAAAAGTAAGACACAACAGCGTGTATACAACGGCATACCTTCACCTTAACGGTTACGGAAAAGGTATACATCCCGGTGCATCGGTAAAGCAGGGTGACGTTATAGGCTACGTGGGAAGTTCGGGTTTGTCATCCGGTCCACACCTCGATTTCAGGGTATACAAAAACGGTTCTCCGATCGATCCGCTGAAAATGGAATCGCCCCCGGTCGATCCGGTAAAACCGGAATACAGGTCAGCTTTTGATTCGGTTAAGGTCGCTACACTTAAAAAATTGCAGCCCCCTTCAGAGGATAAACTGATGTTGTTTTTAAATCCGGTTTTTTAAGAATCGCCTGGCTCTGCCGGGTGACTTATACGCACCAGTTTCTCGATGATCTTAGGATAGAATTCGTATTCCATTTTATGCACCCGCTGCGCCAGGGTTTCAGCTGTGTCATCCGGCATAACCGGGCATCTTGCCTGAAAAATAATATCCCCCCGGTCGTATTCTGCATTCACCCGATGGATGGTTATTCCCGATTCCTTATCCCCGTTTTCAATCACGGTCTGGTGCACCCGCAACCCATACATTCCTTTTCCGCCGTATTTTGGCAGCAGGGCCGGGTGAATATTGACAATTCGGTTTGGATAGCGTGCAATAAGGTTTTCCGGTATCAACCATAGAAAACCGGCCAGGATTATCCAGCCGGCATTACAGGTTTGAAGAAGCGCAATCACTTTATCGGTTTCATAAAATTCATGGCGTGAAAAAACAAAAGCCGGAATACCAAGCTTACCGGCCCGTTCAAGCACATAAGCCCGCGCATTATTGGAAAACACACCCACTATCGTAACTCCAGGATTTTTATCGAAGTACCGAACGATATTTTCCACATTTGTGCCCGAACCGGATGCGAAAAGTGCCAGGGTGACCATAACAATATGATAATGAAAATCAATAAAATGCTTAAAACAATTCAGCGCATCTGATTAAGAATGTCAAAGAAAAGTAAAATTTTGTTTGTTTTTTCTTTATTATTGCATTTTCTTTGCGTTTCATTTTTAAAATTAATTATTAATTAAAACATTAGGTATTATGTCAGAGATTGCATCAAGAGTTAAAGCTATTATCGTTGACAAGCTGGGCGTTGATGAAAGCGAAGTCACACCCGAAGCTAGTTTTACAAACGATTTAGGTGCTGATTCACTGGATACCGTTGAATTGATCATGGAATTTGAAAAAGAATTCAACATTGGAATTCCTGATGACGCAGCTGAGAACATCTCAACTGTAGGCGAAGCAATCAAATACATCGAAGAAAACGTTAAACCCTAAAGTATTTTCCTTTTAAGGCATCTTTTATGGAGTTGAAACGGGTCGTTGTCACAGGTCTTGGCGCCCTTACCCCTCTCGGAAAAACAGTAGATGAATACTGGCAGGGTTTGGTAAACGGCGTTAGCGGAGCTGAATTAATCACCCGTTTTAACACGGAGAAGTTTAAAACAAAATTTGCCTGTCAGCTTAAGAATTTTAATCCCGAAGATTACTTTGACCGTAAAGAGGCCCGCAAGCTTGACCTTTATACGATGTATGCCCTGATCGCTTCCGATGAAGCCATCAGGGATTCAGGGATTGATTTGGAAAAGATTAATCATGACAGAGTCGGGGTGATCTTCGGATCCGGTATCGGAGGATTCAGCACGGTTTATACCGAACTGATCGACTTTGCCAAAGGAGAAGGGACGCCTCGTTTCAATCCTTTTTTTATTCCGAAATTGATTTCGGATATAGCCGCAGGTCAGATCTCCATCAAATATGGTTTCCGGGGCCCTAATTTTGCCACTGTGTCCGCTTGTGCCACCTCTACTAACGCCATCGTGGATGCATTTAATTATATCCGTCTTGGAAAGGCAGATGTTTTCGTTACCGGCGGAGCGGAAGCCACCATCGTGGAACCCGGTATCGGGGGATTCAACGCTATGCAGGCCATGTCGACCAAAAATGACGAGTACAAAACGGCCAGCCGTCCATTTGATAAAACGAGGGACGGATTTGTGATGGGAGAAGGTTCCGGCGCCCTTATTCTTGAAGAAAGGGAACATGCCCGGAAACGGGGGGGCAGAATTTATGCCGAACTGGTTGGGGGAGGCATGTCAGCCGATGCCTACCACCTTACAGCCCCGCATCCCGACGGGCGTGGAGCTGTTATGGTAATGAAAAACGCACTGGAAGATGCTCAAATGAAACCCGAAGATATCGATTATATCAACGTGCACGGCACATCCACGCCCCTTGGTGATATCTCGGAAGCCAGGGCAATTTTGAACCTCTTTGGTGAGCATGCCTTTAAAATGAATATCAGTTCAACGAAATCCATGACAGGTCATCTGCTGGGTGCAGCCGGCGCTGTGGAAGCCATCGCTTCGATCCTGGCCATCCGGAATAATATTGTGCCTCCGACCATTAATTTCACCACACCGGATCCTGAAATTAATCCCGGGCTGAATTTAACATTCAATAAAGCACAGCACAGAGTTGTTAATGTTGCCCTTAGCAACACTTTTGGTTTTGGCGGGCATAATTTCTCGGTCATCTTTAAAAAATACACGGAATAATCTGTGTTTAAATTCCTTTCACGGTCCGAAAAGGTTCTCTTCACTCCGGATAAGAATTTCAGGAAGAATCTCCGAAATATCCTGGGCTTTCTGCCCCGCAATATCCGATTGTACCAACTGGCATTTGTGCATAAATCCGCTTCCGGTACCATTTTCAAAAATCATCAGATCAACAACGAAAGACTGGAATATCTGGGCGACGCCATTCTTGACTCGGTTGTTGCCGAATACCTTTATCATAAATTGCCCGATAAGGACGAAGGTTTCCTTACCCAGATGCGTTCAAAAATTGTAAACCGTGAAAATCTGAATACCATTGCCGTTAAGCTGGGCCTATCCCACATGATCGTTGCCCGGATGACCAACGAGAACCACCGTTCTATCTATGGTGATGCGCTGGAAGCCTTAATAGGGGCCATGTATCTCGAAATGGGCTACAAGAAAACAAAAAAGCTGATCTTAAACCGGATCCTCCAGAATAACATCAGCATCGTCAAACTTCAGGAGACAGAAACCGATTTCAAGAGCCGTATCATCGAATGGGGACAGAAACATAAAAAATCGGTGAATTTTACCAGTTATGAGGAATTCGATGAAGGAGTAAACGGAACCGTTTTTATCACCCACCTTATTGTGGTGGATGAAATTATGGGCCGCGGTATGGGCGTCTCCAAAAAGGACGCAGAACAAAATGCCGCCAGGCAGGCCCTTCAGGTAATCGAAGGATAGTTATGCGTGGAGACACCCTGTCAGGGTGTACCTACCACCCTGACAGGGTGTCCAGGTTTTGTAAAACGGTACAGGCAACTTTTTAAAGTCGCACGAATTGTATTACCTTTCATGCCAAAACGAACCGGATATGAATGAAAGGGAATCATCGAAAAAAGTGCATAAACTGAAAATCGACACCCGTTTCCCATTTCGTACCATCGGCATTTCATGCCATGAAAATGATTACCGCCTGATCTGGGCCGTTAACGCAAAACTGAATACGGTATTTGTGAAAATTGATGATTTCACTGATTACAGTGCAACAGGAGAAGGAAAAACTTTCAGCCGGTACTATTTTGAGGATGCTGACCGGTATATTTCCTATTATATCCTATCAAACCGCTGTGATAACGGGTATCTTGTCCCGGAATACCGGAAGTTCGATTATTTTCTTTTCCTGAGAGGTGAAACGGCACCCGGCTATGCGGAAGCGTTAGTCGCTAAGCTGAAACAGATTGATATCCTCTCCACGGCATTCCTTATCGATAACCATACCATCAAATCCATCAAAAAACTGCTGAATCTGGATGCCTGATACTTCCTTTCCTAATTCTCCTTTTTTGTCTTTTTCTGCGTTTTTGAAGGACTTTCCAGAAGAATTGTCTTTTCTGCCTTATCGCCTTCTTGGGTTATCGTGACCTTTGTTTCAGATCCTTTATTAACTGCTTCATCCTGACTCTCAAGAATGATGATCTTTTCTGTTTTGCCGCCTTCTTCGGTGACCATGACCTTTTTCTCAACTGTCTTTTTTGTGCATCCTTCCGGAATGTCCTTTTCGTTACCACGGGTCTCAATGATCCGGATCACTTTAGTCTCTCCCTTCATTGCGGTATCTCCCTTGCTTTCAACAATGACTTTGATGCATTTTTCTC
>JAGDMB010000177.1 GCA_017860375.1 Bacteroidota bacterium
TCGTTAAGGTATTTTTCGAAAGCATACCCGTCGAATTTATTCAGGCCGTACTGGGTTCCAAACCAGATAAATCCTTCCGTATCCTGGAAAATGCATATTATTACGCTTTGGGATATGCCCTCCTTTACCGAATAATGTTTAAAGTTGACCTGTTGGGCAGAAGCCGGAATTCCTAAGAAAAGGAAAGAGATATTCAAGAAGAGCCAAAAAGGCATTTCCTTTCTCAAGCGACTCATTTGCGTAAGAAATGGCATGAAAGTATGCAAATAAAATTGTGTAATGATTGGCTTTTCTATTATAATCACACACAAAAATAACCATAAATTTCATACCCTTCCCTTGAATTGGTAAGGAAACCTTAATTAACAGAAACGGATGGCCGATCGGTTCCCTGAAAGGGTACAGTATTAAAACGCAAAGTTATTTAAACTGAAACCAGTCCACTCTCATCCCATTCATGTTATTTCCATAAAACTTCAGCCATAAAGCGTGCACTCCTGTTACCTCCTTAATTTCGGAAGTCAGTTCAATCCAATCCATTTCCCCCTTTTTGACCGGAATATCAATTGCTGCGATTGACTCTCCCCAGGAATGATCAATGGCAAACTCGATCCGCGCTCCCTCGATGCCGGGAGCCACTCTTATCAGAACACTATCCACACCCCCGCCGAAATCAATATATTTATAGGCAGCCTTGTCATCATTCATCATCAGGGCAAGTTCTTCTTTATCTTTGTCAAACGCACGGATCCTTACATTTCCAAAAAGCAGACATGCTCTTTCAGCTTCCATCCTGTCAATGGCACTGATCGGTTTACCGGCACCCTGTGTGGTCATTTCCACTTCATTAATGGTTCCATCTGCATTAAAATAAATGGGTTCGATACAGGCTTTACGCATAGTAACGCTCCCATGTGTCGAACGATGGTAAAATACATACCACTGATCATTCATCTCTGCGATGGAACCATGATTATTCCAAACGGCCGGATCACAATGGTCATTGTCAATGATTACACCCCTGTATGTATAAGGTCCCATGGGTGAATTACTGGTTGCGTACCCAATGCAGGTTGGCCGGTTCGCCCTTCCAATGTGGGCATAAATGAAATAATAAATTCCATTTCGTTTTACCAGGAAACCTCCTTCGTGGAAAAAATGCTCGCTTTCGGTCAGAATACTATCCCGGATAGTGGATTCATCAATTTCCTGCATGTTGGATTTCAATTTGGCCATTTTGGCAGTGAATTGTCCCCACAGATAATAGGCCTGGCCATCATCGTCGATGAATACACAGGGATCAATCTGATTCACTTTTTCCGGATTTATAGCTTTTCCGGATGCAAAAGGACCCAGGGGAGAGTTGCTTGCTGCCACTCCTTCCGTATTATCCTGGTTCGCAAGGCAATAATACAGGTAATATTGTCCGTCTTTATACATGCAATCGGGTGCATACAGAAGATGATCAGAATAGGCAACCTTGTCTTCAGAACCCCTGGAAGCAAAAACATTCTCCGCGATTTCCCAGTGGATCAAGTCAGCAGAGAAGAGGACATCATGTGTATAAGAACAATAATATTCCGGGCTCTCATCCCTTGAACCATACACGTAAATCTTTCCATCCTTCCAGACATGGGCGGCAGGATCCGCAAAGTATAGGCCCGGTGGAACAATAGGATTCTGGGAATAAACCGGGTTTCCTCCGGAGAGAAGGACAGAGATTAAAATGAATCCTGTTAATTTTACTGCAAGTTCGGTTAGCATAAAATAAGTCAAATTAGTGTTGTGCAATTTATAGAATTCTTTAATAAGGAAATTTATTTTCAATTTTACTTTACTTGCAACAGGATTAATCAGGATCAACTTTTTCCAAAATTCCAGCGTATTATTAAATTTCTTCCTGTTCCCCATAACACGAATCACCTTGGTCCGGAATGACCAGCAAGTTTCACAGCGCAATGAAATTAACCTGGATAATTCATCGGTAGTCAGACTTTTACCGGAACTTATCAAGGACAAAAGGTAAAACGCCTTTACAATGGGAAACTTAACCTGAAAGAAAATGGTGTGATCGGTGACTGTTTCCCGATACCCGCAATTTTTGCATCGCCTGAAGCAGCCTCTTTCATTCCTATTTAGAAATGGATATTTTCCTTCAGGTGAGGTTAAAAATCAATTTAATTCTTTTTTTCGTAAAAAAACTTCTATATTATAGGCACCATAAATGATTATTACATAATCAATCAAATCACAACCATTTGCGTATGGAAAAACTTATAGCCTGCTGTGGCTTAAACTGCGAAGCCTGCGATGCACGTGTTGCAACCCTTCAAGACAGCGATGAACTGAGAAAAGCAACCGCCGAGACCTGGAAAAAAATGTACAATGCTCCGGAGATCCCTTTTGAAGCAATCAATTGTACCGGATGCCGCATGGAAGGTGTAAAATTCTCCCATTGCACGGTATGTGAAATCCGGAATTGTGTGCAGAAAAAAGGATACGAAACCTGCGGTGACTGTGCTGAGATGGTAAGTTGTGCAATTGTTGCCATGGTGCACAAACATGTGCCGGAGGCCATCGAAAACCTGAAGCGGTTGAACTGAGTCCCATAAGCACGGCCTGTTTGTAACTCCTTAGAAGATCCTGTTCGTGGCTTTTGTCCTGGAACACCCGAACCAGGCATACCACAACAAGCAGTATTTGATGCAGATTGACAATTTAAAATAATTTGTGGTTTGTGCATTTTAAAAAAATTGATAAATTTGTTCGTAAAATTACGAACATGAATAAAACCGGCAAGGAAAGGTTCACCAAGGAACAGAAGAAAATTGCCCGCTATGCCAAAGCCATGGGGCATCCGGTTCGCATGTATGTACTGGAACTCCTTTCAAAGCAAAGCTGTTGTTACAGCGGCGATCTAAGTGAAATTCTGCCCATTGCCAAATCAACCCTTTCACAGCATCTTAAGGAATTGAAAGAAGCAGGTTTAATCCAGGGCGAGATTGAGGCTCCCAAGGTCAGGTATTGCCTGAACAGGGAAAACTGGAAAGAGGCAAAAAAACTGTTTATAGCTGTTTTTATTGCGTGACTTTTTTTGTACTATTAGTTCGGTATTAGTCGAACTACGAATTGCATGACTGTAAAATATATAAGACAATGGAAATAAAAGTATTGGGGACGGGTTGCCCGCGATGCAAGGCACTTGAGAAAACCACACGGGATGTGGTGGCTGAAATGGGTATTGAAGCAACCATTGAAAAGGAAGAAGACATCGTGAAAATCATAGGGTATGGGATCATGCATACTCCTGCACTGGTGATCAACGGCAAGGTCGTGCTGAGCGGACGTGTTCCATCTGCCTCTGAAATTAAGGAAGCAATACATAAAAATCAATAAACGAAACAACGTATGAAAACAATCAGACTTTTGCTGGCTATTGCCCTGTTCATCCCTTTTGCTGCCTGCAGTGCGCAGACAGAAAAAAAAGATGCGAATGCAGCTTCATCCGATAAGATCGAAGCTTTCTATTTTCATTTTACCGCCCGTTGCATGACCTGCAAAACCGTTGAAGCACAAGCCAAACTGGATATCGAGACCCTTTATCCCGAACTGGTGAAGCAGGGCAAAATCCTTTTCAGTTCTGTCAACCTCGATGATGCTTCCAGCAAAGAGATTGCTGAAAAGTTACAGATCTCGGGTCAAACGCTTTTGCTGGTGAAGGGAAATCAGAAAATTAACATTACAAACGAAGGCTTTATGTATGCCGTGCACCAGCCGGAAAAGTTCAAAGCGATAATCAAAGAAAAAATCGACGGATTGCTCTGATTTTTATGGAGTTTTTGACGAATCTTCTTGAAAGCAGCACCATGCCATGGCTCTCTGCCATGGTGCTGGGTTTCATGACCGCCATCAGTCCCTGTCCCCTTGCAACCAATATCACTGCAATCGGATACATCAGCAAAGACCTTGAAAACCGTAACCGTGTTTTTATCAACGGACTGTTATATACGCTTGGCCGTGCGGTTACTTACACCGTCATTGCACTGGTGATTTACCTGGGTGTCGACCAGTTCAAATTCTCCGGTTTTTTTCAGCGTTACGGGGAAAAATTCCTCGGGCCGTTGCTTATCATCATTGGCCTGTTTATGCTCGATCTCATCAAAATAAAATTTCCGGGAATGAACCGTCTTACTTCCAGGATGCAGAAAAAAACCCGGTGGGGTTACCTTGACGCAGTATTGCTTGGACTGGTATTTGCCCTTGCATTTTGTCCTTACAGCGGCGTGCTGTATTTTGGTATGCTGGTGCCCATGACGGTTGCCAGTGCATCGGGACTTTTTCTGCCCGTTGTATTTGCCATAGCCACTGGAATTCCTGTGATCATTTTTGCCTGGATACTGGCCTATGCCGTATCGGGCATCGGTGGTGTCTATAAAAAAGTGAAGGCTTTTGAGATCTGGTTTCGCCGTGTTGTGGCCGTGTTGTTCATCGGTGTAGGCATTTATTACATTTTCAGGGCAACCCTGTAACCCTTCCCCGATTCAAATAATCATGGTCCACTACCAATCTGTAAACCTGTCAACCCGTAAATCTTCAAACGTTTAAATCTTCAAACCCTCAAACTTTCAAATCCTATTCTATGGAAGTCCGAAAAGAAATAAAGACACTTCTCTGGATCTTCGCCTTGTTTGCGATTGCTTTCTTTCTTCCCCTGGAAAGCACTCGTTTTAATACCGCCCTGGACGCTGCACTCGATCTGATAAAATGGTATGCTCGCGAGCATGTGGTTTTGTGCCTGTTGCCTGCTTTTTTTATCGCGGGGGTGATCTCCGTTTTTGTAAGCCAGGCTTCGGTGCTGAAATATTTCGGGGCCAATGCAAAAAAATGGTTAGCGTATTCGGTGGCCGCAGTCTCCGGAACCATTCTGGCCGTGTGTTCCTGTACCATCCTGCCCCTGTTCTCAAGCATTCACAAGCGGGGTGCCGGACTGGGACCCGCTATTGCATTCCTGTATTCGGGACCAGCCATCAACATCCTTGCGATTATTCTCACGGCCCGCATCCTGGGATTTGAAATGGGTGTGGCCCGGGTGGCCGGTGCGGTATCCTTCAGTGTCATCATTGGATTGATCATGGCCTTCCTGTACCGCAAGGAAGAAAAAGTGCGGAAGGAGGAACAAATGAATATTGCCAGCATGCCTGAAAAACGCCCCATGCGACAGACCATGTTTCATTTTTTCACCCTGGTATTCATCCTGATTTTTGCCAACTGGGGAAAACCAGCCGTGGGTGATACCACAAGCACATGGTTTCATATATGGTTTTATAGATGGTATATCACTGGTTTTTTCGGCCTTTTGCTGGGTTTCTCCCTGATAAAAATCCTGAAAATCAAATGGCAATGGGTTTTATCATCGGGTCTTGCGATCATAGCCTCCGCTGTTCTGGCTTCCCACTTTATTGAAAATGCAAAAATGGCACCACTGGTTCCCATGCTGGTCGGTATAATTTCACTAAGTATTATCACAATAATGGATAAGAATGATAGCGAGAACAGGGAATGGGCTTTGGCAACATGGGATTTTACCAGGCAAATTTTACCCCTGCTTGCAATAGGTATTGTAACAGCCGGCTTTTTACTGGGTTCAACACATGATGGGAAAACAATTGCTGGTATTATTCCCGGCCAGTGGATCTCTGCCCTGGTGGGAGGGAATTCTTTATTCTCCAACCTTTTTGCCTCCGTGGTAGGCGCCTTTATGTATTTTGCAACCCTTACTGAAGTGCCCATTGTTC
>JAGDMB010000178.1 GCA_017860375.1 Bacteroidota bacterium
GCGGCAACAAATTTCGACATGCCTCCGCCGGTATTGAACCGTGCAAAGGACAGGGGAAGGAACATAATGGCCTGGGCAAAGATGATGGGCATAACACCGGCTGCATTCACTTTAAGGGGAATATACTGCCGAACGCCACCGTATTGCTTGTTGCCGACGATACGTTTTGCATATTGCACAGGGATGCGCCGCGTGCCCTGAACGAGCAGGATGCTTACCACAAATACAAGGAAGAGGAAAACGACTTCAAGGAGGAATCGGACCAGACCACCACCCTGACCGGCCAGCCGGGCTTCGAGCTCGCTGAAAATGGCAAAGGGCAGCCGGGCAATGATTCCGATCATAATGATCAGGGAGATCCCGTTCCCTATTCCCTTATCGGTGATTTTTTCACCGAGCCACATCACAAATATGGTTCCCGTGGTAAGGATGATCACCGAGGAAATAAAGAAGAATGTTTCACTCAGGACTTTTGCCTGATCCGGTATCTGGGTAAGATAGGAGGGAGCCTGCACAATAAGAACGGCAACGGTGAGGTACCGTGTAATCTGGTTGATCTTTCTGCGTCCGCTTTCTCCTTCTTTCTGCAGCCGCTGGAAATAGGGAACGGCAATGGTCAGAAGCTGGATAATAATGGATGCCGAGATGTAAGGCATGATACCCAAAGCAAATATGGAGGCATTGGAAAAAGCACCTCCGGAAAACATATCCAGCAATCCCATCACACCCTGGGTGGTCCGCTGAGAGAATTCTTCAAGCATGGCCGGATCGACACCCGGAAGAACGACCTTGGATCCGAGCCGGTAGACCAGGATGATGCCCAGGGTAAAGAGTATCCTGGAGCGGAGTTCCTCGATCTTCCAGATGTTTTTTATCGTTTGGATAAATTGTTTCATTCCGTCAGATTTTAATTGCGGATCCTTGTAATGATTCAATGGCGGAAACCGCAGATTTTGAAAACGCATGCGCTTTCACATCGAGCTTGAGGGTCAGTTTGCCGTTGCCCAGTATCTTGATCCTGTCTTTACTGGAAATCAATCCGGCCTCAACGAGGGTATCGATATCGATATTGCTGAGCTTCCTTTCTTCCGCCAGGGTTTGCAGGGTGGAGAGGTTAATGGCCTTGTATTCGACCCGGCTCAGGTTGTTGAATCCGAATTTCGGCAACCTGCGTTGCAGCGGCATTTGCCCGCCTTCAAAGCCAGGCTTGCTTTTATAACCCGAACGGGATTGATGTCCCTTATGGCCCTTTGTGGATGTACCACCTCTGCCGGATCCCTGACCGCGGCCAAGTCTTTTTCCTTTTTTAACCGAACCTTTGGCCGGTTTAAGATTGCTTAAATTCATGATGTTGCGGGTATCTTGTATTATAATTCCGTTACTTTGATCAAATGCCTCACTTTTTCAACCATCCCAAGGATCTGCGGAGTGGCTTCCACTTCCACGGAGGCGCGGGGTTTTGTCAGGCCCAGGGCCTGAAGTGTTCTTTTCTGACGCAATGTACTGCCGATCTTGCTTTTTACCTGTACAATCTTAATTTTTGCCATGGATTTTTGCTTAATCTGTGTTATCCGTTAAATACTTTTTCCATCGGAACATTCCGGTGCTGGGCTACGGTGAATGCGTCACGCATCTGGATGAGTGCGTTGAAAGTAGCCTTTACAAGGTTATGGGGATTGGAAGATCCTTTTGATTTTGCCAGGACATCTTTTATGCCTACGCTTTCAAGCACAGCACGCATAGCCCCTCCGGCTTTTACTCCTGTACCTCCGGTGGCCGGTTTGAGAAATACCTGTGCACCGCCGTATTTGGCTACCTGTTCGTGAGGAATGGTCCCTTTGTAAACGGGAACCTTAATCAGGTTCTTTTTGGCATCCTCTACGCCTTTTGCAATGGCAGTGGTTACCTCATTTGCCTTTCCGAGGCCGTAGCCGACAATACCGTCTTCGTTACCCACCACGACAATGGCGGAGAAGCTGAAGGTACGCCCACCTTTGGTGACTTTGGTTACCCGTTGAATACTGACCAGGCGGTCTTTCAGATCCAGATCCGTTGTTTTTACTCTTCGAATGCTTGCTGTTGACATGATAATTTAGAATTTAAGTCCACCTTCTCTGGCTGCATCGGCCAGTGCTTTTACTCTTCCGTGATACAGATAGCCGTTGCGATCAAAAACGATCTCGGTAATGCCGGCTTCCTTTGATTTCTCAGCCGCCAATTTGCCCACCAGCTTTGCCTGCTCGGTTTTATTGATACCGGTTTTTGCGGCAATTTCTTTGTTTCTTGACGATACGGAGAGCAAGGTGCGTCCCGATGCATCATCAATGATCTGTATGTATATTCCACGGTTGCTCCTGAACACCGATAAACGCGGTTTATCCTGTGTGCCGCGAACAACCTTATGAATTCGCATTTTGATCCTGATTCTTCTTTCCTGTTTTGTAAGAGCCATAACCGTATTGTTAAAAGATTACTTGGTTGTTGCCGATTTTCCTGCTTTCTTCCGCAGGGTTTCGTTGACAAATTTCACACCCTTGCCTTTGTAAGGTTCGGGTTTGCGCATTGCCCTTATTTTAGCCGCTACCTGTCCGATCAGTTGCTTATCCGTGCTGGTAAGGGTGATGATGGGATTGCTCCTTCTTTCCGTGCGGGTTTCCACTTTTACCTCGGGGGGTAATTGAAAATCAATGTCATGGGAATAGCCCAGGCTCAGATCCAGAAGCTGCCCTTTGCTGTCCGCTTTGAAACCTACGCCGACCACCTCCTGCTGGATGGTAAAACCTTGGCTTACGCCCGTGATCATATTGTGTATCAAAGACCTGTAAAGCCCATGCAGTGACCGGTGTCTTTTCTGATCGGTTGGACGCGACAGCACTACTTTGCCCTCCAGGGTTTCAATTTTAATATCCGGATCAACTTTCTGGTGCAATTCGCCTTTCGGCCCTTTTACGGTAACCAGATTATCAGGATTGACGGTAACCGTTACTCCTGAAGGTATGCTGATCGGTAATTTTCCTATACGTGACATGAGTTTTCCTCCGTATTAATAAACATAACACAATACTTCACCACCAATCTTCATCGTTTTTGCCTCCTTGTCGGTCATCACTCCTTTGGATGTGGAAATGATGGAGATGCCAAGACCGTTCAGTACCCTGGGCAGTTCTTCCGCATTCACATACTTCCTTAGCCCGGGTGTGCTGACTCTTTCCAGCGACCGGATGGCGGGTTGTTTTGTTTCCGGATGGTACTTCAGGGCAATTTTTATTTTTCCCTGGGGTCCTTCATCCATGAACTTATAATTGAGAATATACCCTTTCTCAAACAGTATTTTGGTCATATTCTTTTTAAGACTGGACGCAGGTATCTCAACCACCTTATGACCCGCAAGGATGGCATTGCGCAACCTGTTCAAATAATCTGCTATAGGATCTGTCATTTTTTAAGACTTTTTAATACTCCATTTTTTACCAACTTGCTTTCTTAATACCGGGGATAAGCCCTTTCGAAGCCAATTCACGGAATGAAATCCTGCTGATGCCGAACTGCCGGATGTATCCCTTTGGTCTGCCCGTCAGTTTACAGCGGTTGTGCAGGCGAACCGGACTGGAATTACGCGGAAGCCTGCTCAGTGCCTGGAAATCACCTTCCGTTTTAAGCTGAGCCCTTTTGGCGGCATATTTTTCCACCATTCTTTTCCGCTTTACCTCGCGGGCTACCATTGATTCTTTTGCCATAGAAATTAATTCTTTTTGATATTCTTAAAGGGTAAACCAAATTCACGCAATAAAGCAAATGCTTCTTCATCGTTTTTGGCCGAGGTTACAAAAGTAATCTCCATGCCGAGGATTTTCGTGATCTTGTCGATATCGATTTCAGGGAAAATGATCTGTTCGGTAATTCCGAGGGTATAATTGCCCCTGCCGTCGAACTTGTTACTGATGCCCTTGAAATCCCTGATACGGGGCAGGGCAACGGATATAAGCCGTTCCAGGAACTCATACATCCGGTCTCTGCGGAGGGTCACTTTCACCCCGATGGGCATTTTGCGCCTCAGCTTAAAGTTGGATATATCTTTCTTCGACATGGTCTGAATGGCTTTCTGACCAGTAATGGTGGTCAGTTCCTCCTGGGCTATGTCGACAATTTTTTTGTCGGCAACAGCTTGTCCCACACCCTGATTTACGATGATTTTTTCGAGTTTTGGAACCTGCATGATTGTCCGGTAGCCGAACTCCTTGGTCAGGGCCGGTACAATCTCTTCTTTGTACTTCTTTCTAAGATTCGGAACGTAGGTCATTATTTAGTTTCCTCCCTGGTTTTTTTTGAGTTTCTGACACGTGGTTCTTTACTGACTATAATGCGGGACCGGGTAGGTTTACCGGTGGAAGGATCCACCAGCATAAGGTTGGAAATATGCACCGGCGCCTCTTTCTTGAGTATACCACCCTGCGGACTTTTGGCATTCGGTTTGGTATGTTTGCTGACCAGGTTAATTCCTTCGACAAGGGCCCGGTCTTTTTTCCGGATCACTTCAAGCACCCTTCCTTGCTGGCCTTTATATTCACCGGTATTGACAAATACGGTGTCTCCTTTTTTGATATGTATTTTCTTCTGCATTGCGTTCAAGGTTTACGTGTTAAAGTACTTCAGGTGCAAGCGAAACGATCTTCATGTATTTGTCACGAAGCTCGCGGGCAACGGGCCCGAATATGCGCGTTCCCCGTATTTCGTCCTGATTGTTCAGCAATACACAGGCATTGTCGTCAAAACGGATATAGGAACCGTCGGCACGACGGATTTCCTTTTTGGTTCTCACCACAACGGCTTTGCTTACGGTTCCTTTTTTCACTTCGCTCGCGGGCAAGGAACTTTTTACGGTGACCACGATTTTGTCGCCTACTGTTGCATACCGTTTTGCGGTTCCGCCAAGAACCCGGATGCAAAGAACTTCTTTTGCACCGCTGTTATCTGCAACCGATAGTCTGCTTTCCTGCTGTATCATAATTATTTAGCTCTTTCAATAATTTCGACCATTCTCCATGTTTTGTTTTTGCTAAGCGGCCGGGTTTCCATAATCCTGACGAGATCGCCTACATTGCATTCGTTTTTCTCATCATGGGCCATGAGTTTGGTGGTGCGGTTGATAAACTTGCCGTATATAGGATGTTTTACCTTCCGCTTTTCAGCAACCACGATGGTCTTTGCCATTTTGTTACTGACCACAACCCCAATCCTTTCTTTGCGTATATTCCTTTTTTCCATGGCTTACTTTTTTCCTTGTTTTAAATCGCTTTTTTTCTGGTTGAGGAGGGTATTCAACCGGGCTATGTTTCTCCTTGATTCCCTTAATTTTAAAGGATTGTCAAGGGGTGTAATGGCGTGATTCAGATGCTGACGGAATAAGAAATTCTTTTCGTTTTCAATCCGTTCTTCAATTTCCTTGATGGACAATTCCCTGATTTCAGAAGTTTTCATTTTCTTTCTGGTTTAATTACCGACATAATCCCTGCGTACAACAAATTTGATGGCAATGGGAAATTTCTGTGCCGCAAGCAGCAAAGCCTCCTTTGCTATTTCAAAAGGAACTCCGTCAGCCTCGATAAGAATTCTGCCGGGCGTTACCGGTGCGACAAATCCTTCGGGAGCACCTTTTCCTTTCCCCATACGTACTTCAGCAGGTTTCTTCGTGATGGGCTTATCGGGGAATATACGTATCCATATCTGACCTTCACGTTTCATGTGGCGTGCATCGGCCTGACGGGCTGCCTCAATTTGTCGTCCGGTTAT
>JAGDMB010000179.1 GCA_017860375.1 Bacteroidota bacterium
TCCGGGGTCATGTCTTTCATGAATTCCCATTCATATCCTTTGATGTGCAGCAGATAGGCCACCGGTTTTTTTTTGTATACTTCATTGCACAAGTTAAGGATGAAAGCCGGCGAAACGGAATGCATGGTAAAATCAATTTTTGGAGATGCTTTCAGCGAGGTAAAGGCATATCCTTTGATTTTCTCTTTGGTGGCATCGGCAAATACCACGAGGTCGAATACCGATATCCGGGCCGCATCTTCGATGTTGAGCTGATAATTGGAGTCCGTTTCTATGTTGTGCAACTCCTTTTCGCGTGCCCAGGTTTCAATGATTTCGGATAGCAAAATACCCAGCCCGTCATCCTGCCTCCCCGGGTTGCCATACCCGTAAATCAGTATCTTCGGCTCACTGTTCACATTATTCTTTTACTCTTCGATTGATCAACCTGTCATTCGCATCATACAGGGATATTTCAAGCGGCATCTGTCCCAGTGCATGGGTGGCACAGCTAAGACAGGGGTCATAAGCCCGAATGGCCACTTCAACCGCATTCATCATGCCTTCGGTTATTTCCGTCTGCCCGGTCATGACCCGGGTTGCAACCTGGTTGACCGCCTCATTCATAGGCTGGTTGTTGTTGGTTGTGGATACGATCAGGTTGGCCATCACGATCTGGTCGTTATCATCGATCTTGTAATGATGGAACAACGTTCCGCGCGGAGCTTCAATCAATCCCACGCCTTCGTATTGCTTTGTCCCCTTTTTCACCAGTTCACCTTCCATAAGATCAGGATCATTCAGCAGCATTTTTATTTTTTCCGCCGAGTGAATGATCTCAATCAACCTTGCCCAATGGGAATGCATAGGCCGAAGGCTTGGCTTCCCGTCATTGTATGCCCTGAATTCTTCAAATTCCTTCTGAGCCAGAGGTGTATCGATAAAATCGATGGTGTTCATGCGTGCCAGGGGGCCAACCGTATACCAACCTGCCTTTTTACCGAATTCTTTCAGATACGGGAATTTCATATAGCTCCACGACCTGACTTCCTCGTCGATGTATTTATCATATTCCTGGTAATCGACATCATGGAGTATCTTTTTTCCCTGGTCATCAACCGCCCTCAATACACCGTGATACAGGTCCAGCGCCCCGTCTTTTCTCACCAGGCTGAGGAAGCTTGAAGGAAATTCAATGAATCCGTCGATAATTTCTTTGTTTTTCTTATGGTAGTCCTTAAAAAACTCAATGGCAGCCAGCGACCATTCGATCATTTTATCAATGTTCATGTAATCGTCACCATCCAGCAGGGAATCCCGTTCTTCCTCACTCAGATGCTTGTTGATGCCTCCGGGGATAGCTCCTGTGCCGTGTATCTTTTTCCCGGCTGTTGCCTGTATTACTTCCTGTCCATATTTCCGCATCATTACGGCCTGTATGGCCAGATCCCTGTTGACAGCGGCAATGTTGATCACATTGCGTTTTACCGGATCGGCATCAATTCCAAAGAGCAGATCGGGAGATGCCAGGTGGAAGAAATGAAGGGTGTGCGACTGGAACATCTGTCCGTAATGCATAAGCCTCCGCATTTTTTCGCCGGTGGGCGTCAGGTCATCCCCATTGCCAGCCCCTACGATCACATCAAGGGCTTTTGCGGCTGCCAGGTGATGGCTTACCGGACAAATACCGCACAACCGCTGCACCAGCACGGGCATTTCCCAATAAGGCCGGCCCTGCACAAATCGCTCAAATCCCCTGAATTCAACAATGTGCAAACGAGTCTGTTCGATGTTTCCCTCGTTATCGAGATGAATCGTTACTTTGCCGTGACCTTCAACGCGTGTTACCGGTTCAATCGTTATTTTTTGTCCCATAGTATATTTCTTTGCAATTAATCAAATTTAACAATCTCGTAAGGCAGATTCATTTCATCACCACTGATGAGGGCCACCAGGGCTTCCCATATAAGATCGGCCCGCGGGGGGCATCCCGGAAGGAAATAGTCGATCTTTACCACTTCATGACACGGAAATACCTTGTCAAGGATCATGGGCAGTTCCGGGTCGTTGGGTATAATCCGTTCATCGTTGGCAACTACGGTTGGGCTATTAAGATAAGCCTCTTCCAGGCATTCGCGGATGGGGATACCATTGCGCATGGCAGGCAGTCCTCCCATGATCGCACATTCACCAAGGGAGATAAGGATCTTGCAATGTTCCCTGAAATCTTTCAGTACATGCACGTTTTCACTGTTGCAGCAACCTCCTTCAATCAGGCCAATGTCGCATTTCTTGGTGAACTTTTTAATGTCGTCAATGGGTGATTTGTTGAATTCTACCAGTTCAAAAAGCTCAAGAATCCTGTCGTCAATATCAAGAATAGACATATGGCATCCAAAACATCCGGCCAGTGATGTGGTTGCTATGATTGGTTTGCTCATGATTAATTGGAATTAAATTTTTGATACCTGCATGTTTTCAATATCACTGCCGATTGGCATATTATCGTATTTGCGCTCGCCGATGGGGATCACAAATCCTTTTTCCTTTACCAGGATGGACCCGACGGGACATACATCCATCGCCTTCTGGGCCAGCTCGTCAGTCAGTTGCTTGCCCAGCTTGACATCCACCACTACTTCAACGCTGCTGCTTCGCTTGCGATACGCAAAAATATTTCTGCCTTTTTCATCTTTGATCGCCCTTATGCATCGCTTGCATTGAATACAACGGTTCTGGTCCTTCATGATCTTGGGATGGGAGGCGTCGATCTTTCGTACCGGGAACTGATAAGGGAAGCGGGGAGCCATTATCTGAAAACGGTAAGCCAGCGCCTGCAGTTCGCATTGACCGCTTTTTTCACAGGCAGGGCAAAAGTGATTCCCTTCCACCATCAATAATTCTACAATTGATTTTCGCAATTCCCTGATGTCTTTCACTTCATTTTCAATGCTCATATCTTCCGCTACCGGCGTGGTACAGGCGGTCATCAGCCTCCCGTTTACCCGTATCGTGCAGATCCGGCAGCCTCCTTTGGGTTTAACACCGGGGAAGTTGCACAGGGTGGGTATGTACACACCGTTTTCTTTTGCGGCCTCAACTATGTATTGGCCCTTGGCGGCCATACATTCGGTTCCGTCTATCGTAAATCGGACAAATTGACTCATGATTGATTTTTTTTAAACATTAGGTATTCTGCCGGTGGCTTTGGCCGACTCTTTCACAGCGATATTCAGGTCAAAACCGCTGTCAAAGGTTTTATTCTTTTGTATCTTTTCTTCGTACAGATCGGGGAAATTTTTCAGGCTGGAGAGGATCGGATTACCCGCGGTTTGTCCTAATCCGCATCGGCTTGCCTTAAGAATTTTTCCCCATTCATGCAAGTCATCAAGATCCTGCCGGACGCCTCGGGCATTCAGTATTTTGTTCAGCTTGTTCCGCATAAGAGTGGGTACAATACGGCATGTGGAGCAGCTACCGCAGGATTCGCTTATGAAAAAATCCATAAAGTTCAGCACAATATCATTGAGAATGTCCCTTTGTTTGCCAATAATAATAAGGGATCCTCCCGTGGCCAGATCCTCATAGCCGAGGATACGGTTGAATTCATTGGTGGTGATAATAGCTCCGGAAGGTCCTCCGACCTGAACGGCCATTACATCCTCTTTATTTGCCCCCACCATATCGAGTATATCGTTCACTGAAAATCCCCAGACTACTTCGTAAACGCCGGGAAACTTGCAGTCACCGGAAATGCTTAACAATTTTGTCCCGGTGGATTCATGTGTCCCCAGCGATTTATACCAGTCTCCGCCGTTGAGGATGACTTTAACCACAGAACACAAGGTTTCGACGTTGTTGACAACGGTGGGCATATCGTGGTATCCTTTTTCCACGGGGAACGGAGGTCGGTCACGCGGTTCTCCGCGTTTTCCTTCGGCTGATTCGATGAGGGCTGATTCTTCGCCGCACACATAGGCACCTGCCCCAAACTGGATGCGGATATCAAAGTCAAACCCTTCTTTGCCCAGAATGTTTTTGCCGAGATAATTGACTTCCCTTGCCTTCTGGAGAATATCCTCGAGATGTTTCTCGAGGTATTTATATTCATACCTCACATAGACAATTCCTTCCGTGGCTCCGACGGCATACCCGGCTATGACCATTCCTTCAAAAAGAAGACGGGGCCTCTCGGTGAGGATCACACGATCCTTGAAGGTGCCGGGTTCCCCTTCATCCGCATTGCAGAATATATATTTTTTTTCACCGGCTGCGTTGCGACAGAATTCCCATTTTAAACCCGTAGGGAAACCTGCTCCGCCGCGCCCGCGCATATTCGATTTCTTTACTTCATCGATCACTTCTTCGGGTTTCATTTTAGTGATCTTCTCGATGGCCTGTCCGACTTTAAAGGTCCTTTCAAGCACCGGTCCGATTTTGCGAATGTTGTTCGATACCACGGAATGGACCAGATCCGAGCGGTTTTCACCGTCACCCCAGTCCTGAACGAACATCTCGCTGACCTCTTTCCCTTCCTTGATATCACGGCATATTTCCTTGACGCGGAAAGGCGTCAGACGGGTAAAGATATGGTTGTTGATTATAGCGGCAGGTTCCTGGTCGTTCATACCGATACAGGAAGTTTCAAACAATCCGGCACGCCCGTCCGGTGTAACGTCACCAAATTTTATACCCAGTTCCTTCTGAAAGGTGGCGGCTACGTCGGCCCGTCCCATCATGTTTGCCACAGCGCTGTTGTTTAAATAAATTGAGTATTTACCGGTGGGTTTCTGTGAAAGGAAATGGTAAAACGAAACAGTCTGTTCCACATCAACCTCTGACATTCCATACTCTTCAGCGATCTGAGCAATGGCTTCCTTTGAAATATAACCATTTTCCTGCTGGATCTCGATAAGCACATCCATTAACCGGTATTTGTCGCTCCCGTATTTTTCAATGGTCTTTTTAACCGCTGCTTTCATGTTGTAAATAATTTAATCTTAAAGACTTATATTGAGTTACTTAATGTCTTTATTTGTGAATTGTTTCACAACTAAAGTATAATAGAAAATTTATATAAACAAGGACTTTTAGAAATTTAGAATAAGTTTATGCTCCGGATCCCTTTGCTATACCATGTAAACTGCTGAAGGGCAGCTTTAAAATTAATTTATTAACAGTGCTTTGTTTACTTCTTAATTCGGGTCGGTACTTTTTGTCCATTAACCGTCACTTGCATAATAAAAGCTTCACTTTATGACCGGGATGTTACGGAAGAATAGGTTGACCCGGAAACCCGCCTGCCAAACAAACGCAAATTTGCTGAACGATACACGGAATAACTGAAAATGGCAAGGGTGGATGCTTTCTAAACGATACAAAAGGCACAGGAAGACAACCACGGGGTGTAAGAAAAACGAATTAACAGATTGACAGGTTAACAGATTGACAGATCGGGCAGGAAGATTTGAGGATTTGAAAATCTGAAAATTTGAATATTTGAAGATTTGAAAGTTCCACATCGAATAAATCAACATTTGCATTTGAATATTGATCTGTCAACCTGTTTACTTGTTAATCCGTACCTTATTTTCTGTTCACTGAACCTGCGCTGGAAGTGCTTACGTTTTTCAGACGGGGTTCTCCCCTGTAATTTATGCTTCCGGCACTGCTGCATTGAAAACTGGCTTCGTCGGTGATGAAAACACTTGCGCTGCCGGCGCTGGATACACTTATATCCCCGGTTTTTGCCTCCAGTTCATACGCATTCAGGTCACCCGCACTGCTTAAATC
>JAGDMB010000180.1 GCA_017860375.1 Bacteroidota bacterium
TATTGAAATTTACAACCTCAGCGGACAGCTGATGATGACCTGCAGGATTGATGCAGGCAATAAAGAAATCAATGTTGCCGATCTGCCTCAGGGGATGTATACCATCAGGCTCAGGGATTCGAAGGAGGTGAGGATCACCAAGCTGATTAAGAATTAATGGTCAGTCACTCGGCGGACCCGGGCGACTGAAGGAATCCGTAAATCTGTCAATCTGTAAATGGTTTTGCTTACAGCAGAAAGATAGAATTTTTCCTGCATTGTTCCATGATGGCAGGTGGCCAGATGCAGGCCTGCACCTCTCCGATGTGTGCCTTCTGCAGGAAGAACATGCAGATCCTCGACTGGCCGATACCGCCGCCGATGGATAAAGGCAATTCATCCTTAAGCAGACGCTTGTGGAAAAGCAGTTTTTTTCTGTCGGTGGTACCTGTAATTTCAAGCTGTTTCAGCAGGGCATCCCTGTCCACCCGGATGCCCATTGATGAAACCTCAAAGGCAATTTCCAGCACCGGATTCCAGAGGATTATATCCCCGTTCAGGCCTTTGAATCCTTTTGCCGTTGGCGTGGTCCAGTCGTCATAGTCGGGTGCCCTGCCGTCATGCGCTTTTCCGTCGGCCAGTTCCCCGCCGATGCCGATCACAAATATGGCCCCGTGTTTCTTTACGGCTTCCGTTTCCCGTTGCCTTGGATCGAGATCGGGATACATCTTTTGCAGTTCTTCAGCGTGAAAGAATTTGATATCATGGGGCAGAACAGGACGCAGGACATTGTAATTCTCATGCACCGTATATTCCGTTCGTTTCAGCACTTCGTATATTTTCCGGACGATGTAGATAAGAAATTCGACGTTCCTTTCCTTCCGGGTGATCACCCGTTCCCAGTCCCACTGGTCGACATACAGCGAATGGATGTTGCTCAGCTCTTCATCGGGCCGTATGGCATTCATGTCGGTGTAAATGCCGTATCCGCTGGGTATGCCATAATCAGCCAGTGCCATTCGTTTCCATTTGGCCAGGGAATTCACCACCTCCGCTGTGGCATTGTGCATGTCTTTTATTGCAAAGGCTACCTTATGCTCCGTGCCGTTCAGATCATCATTGATACCGGTACCCTTGAGCACTACCAGTGGCGCTGTCACACGCCGGAGATTCAATTCGGCGGAAAGCTGCTGCTGAAAGGTATCTTTCACCAGTTTAATGGCTTTTTCCGTCTGGTTCAGGTCAAGCCGGCTTTTGTATTTCCTGGGTACGATAAGGGGTTTACTCATAGGACAAGCATTTGATTTCTTTATGGAAATTTTCCGCCCCTAAAGTATAAAGTTCCGTTTGAATTGCAAAATTATAATCCGGAAGGAAACATTCGCTGCCTGACCGCCTCGTACATGAGGATGGAAGCGGCCACACTCACGTTAAGCGACTGGATCGTCCCGTACAACGGGATCTTAACCTGAATATCGGACAGAAGGATCAGGTTCCTTTCAATGCCTGTATCTTCGGATCCCAGTATAATCGCGGTCGGCCTTGTGAAATCCGCATCGTAAAGAAGCCTTTCCGCCTTTTCCGTGGATGCAACCACCTGCAGTCCGCTTTCCTTTAAAAAGGTAACCGTTTTCACCAGGCTTTCCGTGCGGCAAACCGGCAGGGTATGCAGGGCCCCCGATGAGGTTTTCACTGCATCGGCATTGATCTGGGCCGATTCCCCCGTCGGGAGAATCAGGGCGTGGATGCCTGCACCTTCTGCGGTTCGCGCAATGGCCCCCATATTTCGCACATCGGTGATCCGGTCGAGTACCAGTATGAACGGTACTTTACCGGATTCATAAAGCCCCGGGATGATCTTTTCAATATCGTTGTATTCAATTTCTGCCACCTGTGCCAGAATGCCCTGGTGATTCTTCTGGCTCATCCGGTTGATCTTTTCAACGGGAACAAACTGAAAAGGGATCCTCTTTTCACGCAGTTCACTGAGAAGTGCCGGAATTGCTTCATTCCTGAGCCCGTTTCTCAGGTAGACTTTCTCCAGTTCTTTACCCGAACGCAGGGCTTCTATCACCGGATGAATACCAAAAATATAAGAAGCAGTTGATTTCATAGGCAAAGGCTTTTATTCGAACATGAATACAGTACCCTTGTGCCAGGTTTCAACAGCCTGCCGCCAGAAACCGTCATATCCTTCCGAACGTTCCAGGATGAAATTGTCCGTCGTATAGGAGGAAGGCGAAAAATCAAAGGTGAACGTGAGCGTGGTGGTAAAGTTGTTCGTATAGTAGATCCATTTTTCTTTGCCTGCAGCCCGGGTAACCGACTGCGGAGGGCCGTAGATAATATAGATCATGCCCCGGTCCGTCTTCCATCCGGGTTTAAAGGTGGTGAAATAGTAGTTGGCAAAATAAACCCGGTTGTAATACACACGGATGAGCTCACGTGCCCGGTCCATGCTGTTGTTTGTGAGGCCAAGCCAGAAATTGTCAATGGCCAGTTTCTGATTCACGGAATTTTTGATCTCCTCATATTCCACCGACGACGTAAGATAGGCAAGAGGTTCGATCATCTGCAGCGGGCGTTTGATGCGCGGAAAATCGGGACCAAAATTATAAACGGTCAATCCCTCCCGTGTGGCCGTATCAAATTGAAAATGATAGATCCCCTCGTACGCAAGCAAATACGTGGTATTTTTCTGATAGTCCAGGATCCAGAGGCTGTCGGGTTTTTCCATGAATTCCCGCTCCCTTACCAGGGAAAAAGAAGGCCGGGGCAAAGGGCTCTCCTGGCCATAGTAAGACACATAAACACGGTGAAAAGTATCGGTCCGGTATTCAAAACGGAATGGGTTACTGCCGGTTACAAAAGGTTCAAAGAATGGAAGGTTATTGATCGTTTCGGTAATCCTGTAATTCTGCTGGGAAAACGGGGAACGTTTATCCACAATGACATAATCACGGTGCATATCGTTCCGCAACATGTCGGAAGTACTGATCTGAAGATCGTATATCCTTCCTTTTTCGGTTTTAAGGGGAAGCTGGGCCAGGAATCTTTTCTCCGCATTTTCTTTCAGAATAGTGTATTCATAGGAGCCCGAGTCGGCCGGCATCGGAGCGGTATGATCCGTTATTTCGGTAAGATAATAACTGATCCGGAGTTTTGCAAGCAGTTTTCCCTCGGGATTGGCGGCGCTGAACAAAAGCTCGGATGGAAAAACTTTCACCATCAGCACCGACGAATTATCGGAATTATGAAATACGGTATAAGCGGGATGGATCCTGGTACTGGCAGGATTGTACATGACCGATTTTGATCTTGCTCCTGTTTTTGCACTTTCTTTTTTCTTTGTTGTCGCCTTTTTATCTGTTTTTGGTTTTTCCGCACCGGTCTTTTTCGGTGCTGAACAAGCCAGGAATGCAAAAAGGATTAGTATGGGAAGGAATATATTCCGGTTCATGGTTGAAACTCCCTGTGAGATTGCGGTAAAGTTATTTAATTTCTTTTATTTTTGAATGCCTCCAGCTCACTATGGTTTCTTTCCCATGCGGAAAGCAGATCCTCCATTTCTTTCTGAAGCCTCTCATAACGGCGGTAAAAATCCGGATCGTTCCGCTGCTCGTCTGACCCGGAAGAACTGGCAACGGATTTTTCGAACATGCGGATCTGGTCCTCGACTTCCCCGATCCGCTTTTCCGTCTTTATCATCTGGTTGGTTAACCTGCGCAACTCTTTTTCCTGTTCTTTCTTTTCAAGAAAAGCAGCCTTGTTCATCGATTCTTCCTTTCCCCGGAATTCCGATCCCTGCGTATTTTTAAGCTCAAGTTCCTTCAATGTTCCTATCTTTCTGCGTTGCAGAAAATCATAGATACCCCCTATGTGTTCTTTTATTTTTTGATGGCTGAATTCATATACTTTTGTTACCAGTCCGTCCAGGAATTCGCGGTCGTGGGATACAATCACCAGGGTCCCGTCGTATCGCATCAGCGCTTGTTTCAGGATATCTTTCGATCGCATATCCAGGTGGTTGGTGGGTTCATCCAGCACCAGAAAATTATAGGTCTCGAGCAGCAGCCGGGCCATTGCGAGGCGGGAACGTTCACCGCCCGATAACACCTTCACCTTTTTATCGGCGTCTTCACCACTGAACAGGAAGGCTCCGAGGAGATCCCGCAGTTTCGTGCGGATATCGCCTGTGGCCACTTCATCGAGTGTATCCAGTACGGTTTTGTTGTCATCCAGCAATTCGTCCTGGTTTTGTGCAAAATAGCCGGTTCGCACGTTGTGTCCGGTTTTTAACTCCCCTTCATAGTCGAGTTCGCCGGCTATTATTTTTGAAAATGTAGTTTTTCCTTCCCCGTTCCTTCCCACGAAGGCCACCCTGTCGCCGCGGTGCAGTTTCATATCCACCGCTTTAAGCACTTCGTGCATGCCATAACTCTTTGACAGGCCGGCTGCTTCAAGAACCACTGTCCCCGACCTGGGTGCAGGAGGAAACCGCAAACGGATGGAGGAAGTATCCTCTTCGTCCACTTCAATCCGTTCGAGCTTTTCAAGCATCTTAATGCGCGACTGAACCTGAACGGCCTTGGTATTTTTGTAACGGAACCTTTCGATGAATTCCTGGGTGTCGGCAATCAGTTTTTGCTGGTTCCTGTAAGCTGCAAGCTGTTGCTCCCTCCTTTCCTTGCGGAGGTTCACATAGCGGGAATAGGGAACGCGGTAATCGTAGAGCCGCCCGAGCGATATTTCTACCGTTCTTGTTGTTATGGTGTCAAGAAACGCACGATCGTGCGATATCAATACAACTGCCCCGTGATAGGTGGTAAGGAATTCTTCCAGCCACTGGATGGAGTCTATATCCAGATGATTGGTGGGCTCATCGAGAAGAAATACATCGGGCGATCGTAACAATATTTTCGCCAGCTCAATGCGCATTCGCCATCCTCCGCTGAATTCCCGGGTGGGCCGGGTAAAGTCCTCGCGCAGAAATCCAAGCCCCTGCAATACCTGTTCAATTTTCTGATCGCGGCCGCTGTCATCCAGCATGTGAAACCGTTCGTTTTTTTCCGCCAGCTGATCGAGGAGATCCATGTATTCTTCGGTGGTATGGTCAGCGGCAGTTTCAATGGTATGCGCAAGGGCTTCAATTTCCTTCTCAAGGTTATTGATTTCATCAAAGGCAGTGCCGGCTTCTTCAATAAGCGTTTTGTTATCGGTCACCACCATCTGTTGGGGCAGGTAGCCGATCCTTATTCCGTCCGGCCTTACCACCCGGCCTTCATCATAGGACTGCAGTCCTGTCAGTATTTTAAGCAGGGTGGACTTTCCGGCACCGTTTCGGCCCACCAGGCCTATTTTGTCTTTCGGATTTACCAGAAAGGAAATATCGCGGAAAAGGTATTGCCCGCCGAACATCACGCTAAGTCCGTTGCATGCGATCATCTGAAATACGAAAAGTTGCCTGCAAAAATAGGGAAAATAATCACGTGTGTGTTGTCTAACTTATATCCGGCATGCGGTGGCGGTTTTTTTCCACAAAATCATAGGCTTCATGCTCCAGGGGCATGGCAGCGCTGTACCCACCGTTTGTCAAAAATTGCCCTCCGTATCTGCAGGCAAAGTAAAATTCACCCGATTCCCGGATCTGTTTTACGTGCACGAGTTCGTGCACCAGTAACATGAAACCTGCCTGATTATGCAAAACATCCCGGTGCGTAACGTAAATCCGGTTGTGGTATGTCATTCCTTCAATCGACCGGTTAAAAAGATGCGCAGGCAGCCACGC
>JAGDMB010000017.1 GCA_017860375.1 Bacteroidota bacterium
CAGGCCTATAATCCCAGGCTTTCCCAATTGCTTGAACGCATGGCAGAAGATACGCGGGTTTGCCTTATAGGCGAACCCAGTGCCAATCTGAAGGCAGAAGGAACGATCGAAAATCCGGAATTGCTGCTTGCCGTTCAGGAGAACAATCGCGATTTTGATCCCGATCTGTTGATCTATTTCGGTGGGCAGGTTGTGTCATCCCGGCTGAAGCATTTTTTGCGCTGCGGTGCGGTGAAACACGGATGGTTTATTGACCCTGCCGGTCGTCATGTGGATACATTCAACCATCTGTCTTGTGTGATGCAGGCCGATCCGGTGCATTTTTTTGAGTGGTTGTCGCGGATTGAATGCGTAAAGGTCACGGAATACAGCCGGCATTGGCATGACCTGAAAGAACAGGCGGATAAGGTTCTTCAGCATGCAGGAATGAAGATTGAATACAGTGACCTGGGCGTAATGCAACGGTTGACTGCATCTCTTCCCGAAAATGCCCTCCTATTTGCAGGGAATTCAAGTATCATCCGGTATCTTGGATTTTTCAGTCCCCGGTGCAAAGAAATCTTTTCCAACAGAGGGACCTCCGGAATTGATGGCTGCCTTTCGACAGCCACTGGTATTGCTCTTGCTACCCCTGATACTGTGATCGCACTTGTTGGTGACCAGAGTTTTGTTTACGATTCAAATGCCCTGTGGAACCGATCGCTACCCGATAACCTGAAAATAGTCGTCATCAATAATCAGGGCGGCGGCATTTTCGGTATGATGGAGGGTCCTTCTTCGTCACCCGCTTACAGATCCTTTTTTGAAGCCCATCATCCGGCAGAGATCGCTAAGTTTTCGGAGGCTTTTAATGTTTCGTATTCTGCTTGCCGAAGTTACCGCGATTTTGATGATACTTTCAAACCCTTCTTACAGCATAAAGGTCCTGCTGTTTTTGAGATATTTACTCCCCGTGAAGTAAATCCTGCAGTATTTCGTACCTTTGTGAGTCAACTTAAGAAACCGGTATGAGCCAGAGAATAAACTGGAAAAAAATTAAACCTTACGAAGACATCCTGTTTGACTTTTTTAAAGGGATAGCCCGGATCACCATTAACCGACCGCGTTATCACAATGCCTTTACACCCGATACCGCAAGTGAGATTTCGGATGCCCTGGCATATTGCCGCCAGCAGGAAGAAATAGCGGTTGTTGTCCTTACCGGAGCAGGCGATAAAGCCTTTTGTAGCGGAGGCGATCAGCATGCCAAAGGCATCGCAGGGTATATCGGGAAAGACGGCATACCTCGTCTGAATATCCTCGATGTACAAAGGCAGATACGGTCTTTGCCAAAGCCTGTAATAGCCATGGTGAATGGGTATGCCATCGGGGGTGGTCATGTCCTTCATATTGTCTGTGACCTGACCATTGCCTCGGAAAACGCTGTTTTCGGTCAGACCGGTCCCAGAGTAGGCAGTTTTGATGCCGGATTCGGATCGTCTTACCTTGCACGCATCGTCGGACAAAAGAAGGCACGGGAAATTTGGTTTCTGTGCAGGCAATATACGGCTGCCGAAGCCTTGGAAATGGGACTGGTAAATGCGGTAGTACCGGCAGACCAATTGGAAGAGGTGACGCTGGAGTGGTGCAGGAAGATCATGGAGCATAGCCCCCTGGCCTTGCGCATGATAAAGACGGGGCTGAATGCGGAACTTGATGGACAGGCAGGTCTTCAGGAATTCGCCGGGAATGCTACCATGCTTTACTATATGACAGAAGAATCACAGGAAGGGAAAAAGGCTTTCCTGGAAAAGCGCAAACCCGATTTTAAAAAATTCCCGAAGTTTCCCTGATTAAATTCCGGATTATGAAGGAGAACATGGTTATATGGTTGCAGGCTTTCCGGCTACGGACCCTTCCCCTGGCCTTGTCCAGTACTTTGCTGGGGAGCTTTCTGGCGTATTCAAAAAACCATTTCCGCTTTTCCGTGTTTATCCTGGCCTCCCTGACCACGCTTTTTCTTCAGGTATTGTCCAACCTGGCCAATGATTACGGTGACGGATTAAAAGGGTCTGACAGCGGGGAAAGGCTCGGTCCTGAAAGGGTCACACAATCGGGGAAGGTATCGCTTAAAGGTATGCGCATTATGATCCTTATTTTTGTCCTGCTTTCCCTGGTAACCGGTTCTGCTCTTATTTTCAACGGGCTTAATCACTTTCCTTTCTACACCATCCTAGTTTTTTTCCTTGTCGGACTATCGGCCATAATTGCGGCGATCAAATATACGGTGGGCAGGAAACCCTATGGTTACATGGGCTTTGGTGATATGTTCGTTTTCCTGTATTTTGGTATCGTTGGCGTGTGCGGTACCTTTTATCTTCAAACCGGGTACCTTGATCCCTGGATTTTATTGCCTGCCTCTACCATCGGGATGTTCAGCATGGGGGTTTTAAACATAAACAACCTTCGCGATATCAAAAGCGACTCAGCCAACGGAAAGAAAACACTGGTGGTGCGACTGGGAGTGAAGACCGCAAAAATCTACCATGCCGTCCTGGTGCTGAGCGCCGTGCTGATGAGCATAGCCTATACCCTGGTGTTTTTCAGGTCACCGGTACAGTTGCTCTTTATGGTCACCCTGCCATTTCTGATGATCGATGTGCGCAATGTGATGCAAAATACCGTTCCTTTGGATCTGAACCGGGAACTGAAAAAATTGGCACTGACCACATTTGCTTTTTCACTTACATTCGGCCTCGGGCTGGTACTTTAAGATGATCAGAGCCTCCTGCTGCAAAAGAAATATGACCTTCGTAAGACCTGCCGGAACTTCACGGGGGACCTTAACCCGGAAACCGTCATGGTTTATTTTTCTTACGGATGACGAATCTCCGGATACCGAAGGGATCGGGGAATGTTCAATAATCCCCGGATTAAGCCGGGAAACAGAGGAGAAAGTAGACCGGAAAATTCATGAAGTATGCCGGACGATTAATCGCAAAGGAGACGTTCCTGTTTCTGGTCTGGCCGGTTATCCTTCCCTTGCCTTTGGTATCGAAACCGCTCTGACTGACTTGAAAACAGGCGGAAAGAAGATTTTATTTCCCTCTTCCTTTACCGGAGGCAGGTCCTTTATCCGCATAAACGGTCTGATCTGGATGGGTCCCATGGACTATTTAGTAAAGCAGGTGGAAGAAAAACTGAATCAGGGCTTCGGCTGCCTAAAATTTAAGATTGGATCCCTCCGTCCGGAAGAAGATCTTCATTTAATAGAATGGGTCAGAAACCGTTTCCCTGCAAAGGAACTTGAAATTCGCGTGGATGCCAACGGAGCGTTTTCTTTTGATGCAGCCCAGGAAATAATGAAGAAGCTGGCGGATCTTGAAGTACATTCTATTGAACAACCCATAAGACCGGACTTGTGGGAGGAAATGGCCCGTTTGTGCATGAACTCCCCGATTCCCGTTGCTCTTGATGAGGAATTGCTGGGAAGGTACGACCCGGAGGAAAAGAAGCGGCTTGTTACACGCATTCATCCGCAATTTCTGGTTCTGAAGCCCGGACTTTTAGGCGGCTTTCAGCAGGCTTTGGAATATATTGCCCTCGCAAAGCATGAAAATATCGGATGGTGGATCACATCAGCCCTGGAATCAAACATCGGATTGAACGCCATTGCTCAATGGACTTTTACTTTTGGCAGTCAAATGGCCCAGGGACTGGGTACCGGAAAGCTTTACCGGCAAAATATTTCGTGCCCCCTCGCCCTCGAAACTGATAAATTGATTTTCCGGCCGGGGGAGGAGTGGAATCTATCCTTTATTAAATCCTAAGCATGGAATCTATGTTGCCTGGCATAGGCATAAACGGAAAATTCATTCCTGCAGGAGAATTGCCATTCTTCTGCAGGCAACAGGTAAACAAAGGCAGCCTTTCCCCTTGGGAAATAAAAATCCTTCAGTTTATCCTGCGCTTTCTTGATCCTTCTGATTCTATTGTGCAGGAAAGCAGCGGAACCACCGGAATACCAAAGGAAATTAATCTTTCCAAGGATTCCATGATCCGGTCGGCCCTGCAAACGATAAAAAAATTCAGGCTGGGCAAGGGCCATACCGCACTGCTGTGCCTTTCCACCGACTATATTGCCGGTAAAATGATGATTGTCAGAGCATTGGTTTCCGGAATGGATCTGATTTGGATCGAACCCTCAGCATGTCCTGCAGTTTCAGGTAAAAAAATCGTTGATTTATGTGCCATGGTGCCGTTGCAGGTTTACAACCTGATCGGGAAGGGAAGCGCTATTTCCGGCATTAAAAATCTGCTGATCGGAGGTTCGGAAATCTCACCTGAACTGGAAAGCCAATTAAGAAAAGTTCCTTCGCGCATCTATGAAACATTTGGTATGGCAGAGACCTGTTCGCACATTGCACTCCGAAGGATAAACGGCTTGAGAACCACGCCGTGGTTCAGTACAATGCCGGGAGTTAAAATATCGGCTGATGCGCGCAGCTGCCTGGTGATCGAAGCTCCCTTTCTGCCGGATAAGGTGATTACCAATGATGCAGTGGACATCTTGGGGAACAACCGCTTTCTCTGGAAAGGCAGAATCGATAACCTGATCAACAGCGGGGGGATAAAAATCAACCCGGAATACCTCGAAAAAAGAATCGTCGAAATATGGGGATATGAATCATACGTCGTTGGAATTCCCGATAAAAAACTGGGGCAAAAGCTTGTAATGGTGACCACTCATCCCTGCTCATCCGGTGAGAAGGCAGCGATATTGGATGCCTTGCGGGATGCATTACCCCCCTACCATCTTCCGGCGGAAATCATGGTTCTTCATTCGTTTCCCCGGAACAGGTCACTAAAAATCGACAGGGCCAGGCTCCAGGAAGAAACGGTTAAAAGAGCAATGAAGTCATAGGAACCAAAGTATCTGGCCATAAAACTAATCCGTATTTTTTTGTTATATGAAAATAAATTGTATTTTTGCACTCCGCTTTTTTATGGGTGGATGTCAAAGTCGCTGATTACAAATTAAAAAGATCAAACTATCGTGGATACGCTTAGTTATAAAACAATTTCGGCCAACAAAGCCACGGCAAACAAGGAGTGGTTTGTAGCAGATGCTACCAATCAGGTATTGGGAAGGTTTTCATCACAGGTTGCCAGTGTATTGCGGGGTAAACATAAAACCAATTTTACACCGCATGCGGATTGTGGGGATAATGTAATTGTCATTAATGCTGACAAAATACGTCTTACCGGCAATAAATGGGAAGATAAAGAATATGTTACGCATTCCGGTTATCCAGGCGGCCAGAAAATAAGGTCACCGAGGCAAATAGCGACAAGGAATCCTGCTCGACTTCTTGAAATGGCGATAAAAAAGATGTTGCCGCGGAATCGCCTGGGGAATGCTATTTTTAACAACCTGCACGTATATGTCGGATCCGAGCATCCGCATGAAGCACAACAACCGAAAGAACTTAAAATAAATACCAAATAACCATTATGGAAACTGTTAACGCAATCGGACGCCGGAAAAGCGCCATTGCACGGATTTATGTCAATGAAGGAAAGGGAAAGATAACCGTTAATGACAGGGCTTTTGAAGAATATTTTCCCCTGCAGCAGACACAGAATATCATTCAGCAACCCCTTAACCTGGTAGAAGCCAGCAATAAATATGATATTGTCGTTAACCTGAAAGGTGGCGGTACGACAGGACAGGCAGAAGCTCTCAGGCTTGCTCTTGCAAGGGCTATGGTAAAAATAAATCCCGAAAGCAAGGAAGCGCTTAAAGCCGTTAAGCTCATGACCAGGGATCCGCGTGAAGTGGAACGCAAAAAGCCCGGTCAGCCCGGTGCCCGTAAAAGATTCCAGTTCAGCAAACGTTAAGCCAGTTTAACCCTTTGTTTAGTATCTAAATTGGTAAGACTCATTCCTGCAAGGACTGGCTACTTATCAATTGTTTTTAATAGGAATGTAAACAAAAACGAGTATGTCAAAAACTACAGTACAGGAATTATTGGATGCAGGTGTACATTTCGGACACCTGAGAAGAAAATGGAATCCCAGTATGGCTCCTTATATATTTATGGAGAAAGACGGAATCCATATCATCGATCTTCAAAAAACGCTGGTCAAACTTGATGAGGCAGCTCTCGCCGTAAAGCAAATTGCCAAATCGGGCCGCAAAATTCTTTTTGTAGCTACCAAAAAGCAGGCCAAGGATATTGTGGCAGAGCGTGTAAAAGAAGTCGGCATGCCTTATGTTACGGAACGCTGGCCGGGTGGAATGCTGACCAATTTCCCAACCATACGGAAGGCAGTGAAAAAAATGACCTCCATTGATAAAATGGCTACTGACGGGACATTTGATAACCTTTCGAAACGGGAAAAGCTGCAGATTTCTCGTCAGCGTGCAAAACTTGAAAAAAACCTCGGGAGTATAGCAGACCTGACCCGTTTGCCGGCTGCCATGTTCATTGTGGACATAACCAAGGAACACATTGCCCTGCGTGAAGCCCGACGACTTAACATCCCTATTTTTGCCATGGTAGATACCAATTCGGATCCCAAACTGGTCGATTTTCCGATCCCTGCCAATGATGATGCATCCAAATCCATTTTGTTAATTGTTGATGTGATTGCAGGGGCTATCCAGGAAGGGCTGGAAGAACGAAAAGTGGAACGCGAAAAGGAAATGGCCGTACCCGAAAAGAAAGGAAAGAAAGAACCTGGAGAGGAAGAACCGGAGGAGGAAGAAGTTGACAATGTTGAATCAAAGACGAAATCACTGGCCGGTAAGAAGCCCATTCCCATGAAATCAGCGGCAAAAAAAGTCGCTAAAATTGAAATCGAACTTGACGAAGAGGAAGTCGAATAATAATTTTTGAAACACCAAACTATGGCAATAACTGCAGCTGATGTCAGCAAACTCAGGAAAATGACCGGGGCCGGTATGATGGATTGTAAAAATGCCCTGGAAGAAGTGAATGGCGATTTCGAAAAGGCCATTGAGATCATTCGGAAAAGAGGTAAACTGGTGGCCAGTAAACGTGCCGACCGGGATGCCACGGAAGGTGTTGTGCTGGCCAAGGCAAATGCAGAAGGCAAACGGGGGGCTATGATCGTTCTTAATTGTGAAACGGATTTTGTGGCAAAAAATGCAGATTTTGTAAAGTTCGCCCAATCCATACTTGACCTTGCCCTGGAGAAAAATCCGTCTGACCTGGATTCCCTGAAGCAATTGACATTGGAAGGCCGCAAAGTGGGTGATCAGGTTTTGGAACAGGTTGGCATTATCGGTGAAAAAATCGATTTATCGTATTACAATAAAATCGAAGCTTCTCAGGTTGTTGCATACATCCATCCGGGAAATATGCTGGCCACATTGGTCGGTTTAAATAAGACCGCCGGGCTTCAGGTGGGGAAGGATGTTGCCATGCAGGTAGCTGCCATGAGCCCGGTTGCTGTCGATAAGAATTCTGTTCCCGCTGCAACGGTTGCCAAAGAGAAAGAGATCGCATTGGAGCAAACCAAAAATGATCCGAAAAATCAAGGTAAACCCGCTGCCATACTGGAAAAAATTGCAGAAGGTAAACTTGAGAAATTCTTTAAGGAAGGTACCCTGTTAAACCAGGAGTTCACAAAAGATAGTTCAAAGACCATACGGCAATACCTTCAATCAGTTGACAAGGACCTTACCGTTACCGGATTTTTGAGGTATTCATTGAAATAACCGGATAGTTTATTTTACCAGTAGCGGCCTGACAGCATTTAAAACTGTCAGGCCTTTTTTTTTCTGATGATTTGCTTTAGCTTTATAACGAATTAGAACCAGGAACCAGGACAGAAAAATTAAAAACAAAGATGATGAAAGCGTTCACAGTTGAAGGTTCCGGATAGCTATCGGAAGCAAAACCATGATTTGTGAACGGTAATTCAATCCGTCAATCCATCAACCCATCAACCAATCGATAAATCAATCAATCGACAAATCAACCAATCGACAAATCAATCAATCAACAAATACTGATGGTGCTGAAATACAACAGAGTATTGCTTAAGCTGAGCGGCGAAGCCCTTATGGGTGAGAAAGACTATGGCTTTGATTCAAAACGGCTCGCAGAATATGCTAGCCAGATCAGTGAAATTCAGGACCTGGGGGTTCAGGTAGGTATCGTGATCGGCGGCGGGAATATTTTCAGGGGACTTTCGGGTGTTCATGACGGTTTTGACCGCATTTCGGGCGATTACATGGGGATGCTGGCTACAGTCATAAACGGACTGGCCCTGCAGAACTTCATACGGAATGCCGGCGGCAAAGCCAGGGTACTTACGGCAGTCGAGATGCTGCCGGTAGCTGAACGCTATACCAAAACCGTAACCTCTCATTTGCTTTCCCAGGGATATGCGGTAATATTTACCTTTGGAACCGGAAATCCCTATTTCACGACGGATACAGCCGCTGCCCTGAGGGGTGTGGAGATGAATGCGGAAGTATTGCTGAAAGGAACACGTGTGGACGGAGTATATACTGCCGATCCGGAAAAGGAAAAAAATGCAGTGAAATTTGATGAACTTACTTTTGACGAGGCCTATTCTCGCGGTCTACAAATAATGGACCTGACCGCCTTTACCATGTGCAAAGAAAACAACCTTCCCGTGATTGTTTTTGATATGAACCAAAAAGGAAATCTGCTGAAGGTAGTAAAAGGCGAAAAAACAGGAACTTTAATCAAGGGCTGAGGTATTACCGGTTCCTTCTGCTCCTGACAGTTCAACAATTCGTCTATGAACAGCATACCATCAAGCATGACCGGCGTTATACTGGCATTTTTTCTGCTTCTTACCGGTGACCCGATTACGGCGCAACCTGCTGTTTTGCCCGCCTGCAAGGAAGCGGCCTGGAATACGATCCGGATCAGTAATGAAGCGATACCGGCAGGACCGTATAAGATTTTCATAATCACCAACCGTCCTTATGTTCCGCAGGCTGAAAATCAGGAATATTTTCCGAATGGCCTGGCCAAATCCCTGACTTACTTTATTGCAGCCTGTGACGGAGACACCTGGCATTTTCATTTTGTGAACGGTTTTGAGGAAGGAATGAATGCCATCAATGACGGACGAAATATCCTGGTATTCGTTGAGGGACATGGAAAAACATTGCCCATGGCTCTCGACAGGGCCTATCAGGTTCAGTTGCGGTACAACCTGTCGATGGTCGTCTTTGACTGGCCATCGGATAACCGCAACTTCAAAGGCTCACTCGATGCAATCAGCCGTTGTGAAGGGAATTTCTATACTTTTCTGTTGCAAATGAAGGAGTACCGCAGGCGAAAGATGAACGAAAGCCAGCACCTTAGCATTCTTGCCCATAGCATGGGAAATTATTTTCTGAATCATTCGGTGGAACGCGATGACGGATTATATCTCCGTGAGGTCTTTGTGGATAATATTATAATGAATGCCCCGGCCATTCCTTCAAAAGGACATGGGAAAGCAATTTCACAAATGGCCTTTCAAAAAAGAATTTACATTACGTCAAACAAGAATGACCTGGTATTGAGAGGCGCGGGTGTGCTGGCTTCTTCAAGGATGCTGGGCAATAAGGTGGTCGGCCCAATGGCCAAAAATGCGCATTATGTTAATTTCAGCGATGTTGCGGGGACTGAACATTCTTATTATTATGGTCATCAGCCATTCGAGCATACCCTGCCCGCTTTTTATTATTTCTATCATACTTCCTTTCAGGGGTATGAGGTTGACTTTTCGGATCGCAACATGTTTGTTCCCTTAAAGGACAATGAAGGGTATGCAGTTACCGGCACCCGGTAACGGAAAATGGAAGGGACAGGAAAGGCCTCTGCCATTGAACAGGAATTTAATATGGCACTTGAGGTTTCCCATAATAGTCTTATCTTTGAATGTAGCCCGTCATGCCGACGCACTGCAACACTATGATTGACCTTAGTCATAAACAACCCTCTGCCGGAGCCCGGTTTTCCCTGCTTATCCCTACATGGAATAACCTGAAATACCTTCAGTTATGCCTGAAAAGCATTACCCGGAATTCAGCCTTTCCACACCAGATCATCATCCACGTGAATGAAGGTACAGATGGTACCCTCGCCTGGGTTCAGGAGAAGGGATTTTCCTATACCTACAGCCGGTCTAATATCGGTGTGTGCTGGGCCATGAATGCCATGCGCCGTTTGGTAGACACAGACTATATCGTCTTTCTGAACGACGACATGTATGTCTGTCCCGGGTGGGATACTGCACTTGACGAGGAAATCAGATCGCTGCCGGACAACCGTTTTTATCTTTCCTCCACCCTCATCCAGCCCAGGAAGTTCTGGTGCAAAAGTGTCATCGCTCCTGTCAGCTTTGGAGAAGATACGGAATCCTTCAGGGAAGAGGACCTTCTGAAGCATTTCATGGACGTGCCGCATGGTGACTGGAGCGGATCAACCTGGCCACCCACCCTTGTTCATAGAGAAATGTGGGACCTGATAGGAGGTTACAGCGTTGAGTTCTCTCCCGGAATCTATTCGGATACTGATTTTTCGGCCAAGCTTTTTCTTTCCGGTGTTCGGTATTTTAAAGGCGTCAATACAAGCCGTGTCTATCATTTTGAAGCCCGCTCCACAGGAAGAGTGAAAAAAAATAAAGGGAGCCGGCAATTTCTGCTCAAATGGGGAATAGTCTCTTCGGCTTTTATGAAACAAGTCCTTTACCGGGGAGATCCTTTCCCTTTGCGCAGGCAAAAGGAAAGATCCATAAAGCCTGCCTTGTGGAGAAGCCGCATGAAACGGATATGGGTCCTGTTTTCCGGCACCGGGAACACCACAAAGCTATGGGAACGCGAAAACCGGCTTGTACCTTAAACCCGGCAGGGATCGTGTTGAATGGAATTCCTTTTACGCTGCAACAGGTTTTGCTTCCTTTGCAGAATTGTTACTATTGTTATATTTGCAGATTAATTAAAGGTAAAGCATAACGGGGATATGGGTTTGAACAGGACAATCAACATGATCCGGAATCTGGAGAACTGGTACGATTATCTTTTCTATAAATACAGCCGGGAAAAAGAACCATTTTTTGAATTCCGCCTGAGGAACCATTATGCCGTTAATGTGCCATCCCAGGTGCAGCATGAATTTAAAGAAAGCGTATTTGAACAGATTTATTATCAAAAGTTGCCTTCAGCGATATACCACATTGAATCACCTGTAGTTATTGATATAGGTGCCAATGTTGGTTTTTTCACTTTATTTACGGATTTCAAATTGCACCATCCTCGTGTTTATTGCTTTGAACCCATCCAAAGAAATTTTGCCCTTCTTCAGCGTAACCTGGCAGGTCTGGACAAATCACGGATTCATCTGATCAATAAGGCTGTAAGCAATTCCGATCAGGAAATTGTTTTACAGTTCAATACCGGCCAAAGCATTACCACCTCGGCGAGCATCTTTCATAAGACGGACGATGTGGAAGGAGAAAAAGTCGGGTCAATTACTTTAACGGGTCTTGCCGGGGAATATAAACTGTCGCGGATCGACCTGCTGAAACTCGATTGCGAAGGCGCGGAATACGGTATATTTTATGATACGCCCAAATCGTTTTTTAAAAGAGTGTATTGTATGTCTCTTGAAACGCATGTGGGAGCCCAAAAGAATGAAAATACAGCTGCTCTGGCTGAATATATTGTGAGCCTTGGATTTAAGGTAAAAACCCGGCCTTGCTTTATCTGGGCCTATAAAACCACTTATCCTGGAGATACCCGGTAATCCGGAATTTTTTGGGATCGGCGGGAACAGGGGTCACTGTTTTATATTGCTTTCGCTCATTGATTTGTAATGGCATTTTTCTATATTTGTTTCACCTTAACCAGAAATGTATTTAGCCATGGACGAAGAAGCTTTATTTTATCTCGATCTTGCAAAGGATAAAATGGAAAAGGCCATCCGGCACCTGGAGGATGAATTGCTGCATATCCGCGCAGGAAAGGCAACTCCAACCATTCTTGATGGTATCCATGTGGATTATTATGGCGCGAATATGCCGTTGGCACAGGTATCGAGTATCGGCACTCCCGATCCGAAGACCATTTTGATACAGCCCTGGGACAAAAGCATGTTTGAGGTTATAGAAAAGGCCATTTTAGCGGCCAACATCGGACTGACCCCTATTAATAACGGGGAGGTGATTCGGCTTAATATTCCCCCGCTTACAGAGGAAAGAAGGAAGAACCTGGTAAAACAGATCCGAAATATGGCCGAAAATACCAGGATTAGCATACGCACAACGAGAAGGGAAATAATGGAAGATTTTAAAAAGTTGCAAAAGGAGGGTCTTGCGGAAGATGTGGCCGTCGATGCTGAAGAAAAAGTACAGGATATGACCGATCAATATAGTAAAAAAGTCGATATTGTAGTAACCGCGAAGGAAAAGGAAATAATGACGGTATAGGCTTTACGGTTTCAGCCTCTTTTCCAGTTTCGGAAGTTGCCCCCGGATTCCTTCCACAAAAAGACCTGCCGTCTGGCGGGCGCCCCATTCCGAAAAATGAGTGTTGTCTTCCTTGCCATTGGGCAAAGAAACATATACACCGGGTTCAATGAATAAAAACATCTTTTTAGAGCCATCCGGACCGAGTTCCCGTATGAGCTTTTCACTTTTCCGGTGCATATCCACCAGCGGTATTTTCAAAGAATCAGCAACCTTCCTTACTATATCCGGATAGATTCCATGCGTATCATAAAAACACCCATTTTCATCGAACCGCCTGCGCATAACCGGAGTGCATAGAATCGGATTTGCTTTGTGAGCACGGGTATCATTGACAAACCGTACCAGATTATTCCGGTAATCCTCCGGTGGTGTATACCGTTCTTTTTTTTCCTTGCTTTCGTCGTTATGACCAAACTGGATGATGACATAATCCCCTTTTTTCAATTTATCGACAACAGGCTGCCACCGGTTTTCGGCAAGAAAGGAACGCGTGCTGCGCCCGTTCATGGCATGGTTTTCAACGGTAACAGTGCGGTCAAAAAAATCCTGCAGCATCATGCCCCAACCCCGTTCGGGATTATCCTCAAGGGGCTTGTTGGCCATGGTGGAATCACCGATCATATAAATAACGACAGGGTGCTTTTCGCACAGGAATGCATACAAGAGGATTACCAGAAAAAGGTACAGCAGTTTTCTTTTCATTGTACAAATAAGGTCAGGAATGTATACGATTTTTCACTCCCACAGGATATTCTATACCTCTTTTGTGTATCGAAGGCAAATTATTCAATCAGCTTATACAATTCATCCAACCGGGGTGAAAGAATAATTTCCGTCCGGCGGTTTTTCTGACGGGCTGCAGCTGTCTTGGCCGGATCAACAGGGAAAAACTCTCCCCTGCCGGAACCAGAAAGTCGCTTCGGATCAATGGAGGAACCCTGGAGCAATATTCTGACGATAGAAGTGGCGCGCAGAACGCTCAAATCCCAGTTGTCCTTGAAACTTGAACCGGGGATGACCGGCACATCGTCGGTATGGCCTTCAATATTTATACTGATTTCAGGATTTTTCTCCAGCACGCCTGCCAATTTTTTTAATGCGGCTACCCCTTTGGGATCCACTGTTGTGCTGCCGCTTGGAAACAACAGTTTTTCTTCAAGCGATACATAGACTTTCCCGTTTTTTTGAGTGACGGTCAGTCCCTGATTCTCGAAGCCGGTAAGGGCTTCGGAAACAGATTTTTTCAATGCAGCAACCGTGGCTTCCTGTTCTTTCAATACACTTTCAAGTTCAGTCAGACGGGCATTCCGCTGGTTAAGTTCCTCCTGCATTCGGTCAATATTATTTTTCTTTTCATCCAGGGTTAGGGATAGTTTATTCAGTTCCATTTCCTGTTGTGCAAGGTTCTGCTGGGATACCTGAAGTTCGGACATGAGCTTTCGGATCTCGGATTCACTGCCTTTCAGCAGGGTTTGCTGTGCTTCTTTCAGGTCATCATAATCCTTGTTCAGCCTGAAGAGCTGCAGCTGAAGATCTTCAAGGTCCGCCCTGGATGACTCATTGTCTTTCAGTGCTTTCTGAAGGTCGTGTTGTGCAACATCCAGTGAGGTTCTGATCTCCCTGTTCTCGGCCATGATTTTATCATTTTCCGTGATCAGGTTTTTTCTTTCTTCCTGGCAGTCGGCATTCTGTTTCTCCATGGTTTGAAACCTGGTGAGCGGGACACAGGCAACCGTAAGCAGGGTTCCAATGGAAAGAAGAATAAAACAGTTTTTTTTCATGGTATGGCGCATTTTATATGCCTGCATAAATCTACACGTGATATGTTCCGCTAAAATACGCAATAAATTATTAACTTTGCTGTTGATTGTCAGTTAAGAACCGCTGAAACAGACCAACCGGAAGAACGAAAACCGTGCCGCCGGAATTTATGAACGAGGAGAAAAAAAGCATATTACAGCAGGTCAGGTATCCATCCGATTTGAAAAATTTGTCGATGGATGAGTTAAATCAGCTCTGTGGTGAACTGCGGGAATTCATCATCGATGAAGTTTCTGCAAATCCGGGTCATTTCGGAGCCAGCCTTGGCGTTATCGAACTTACTGTCGCCCTGCATCATGTGTTTAATACGCCCAAAGATGTGCTGATATGGGATGTAGGACATCAGGCTTATGGGCATAAAATACTTACCGGCCGGAAAGAAGTTTTTCATTCCAACCGGAAATACAAAGGCATTAGCGGATTCCCGCGAATGTCAGAAAGTGAATACGATTCTTTCGGGACCGGCCATTCTTCCACCTCAATCTCTGCAGCCCTGGGTATAGCCGTTGCAGACAACCTGAAGGGTATTCACAGGAATGTGATTGCCGTCATAGGCGATGGCTCGATGACGGGCGGGATGGCATTTGAAGGCCTGAATAATGCGGGCATGGCGAAGACTGATATCCTGGTGATACTGAATGATAATAACATCGCGATTGACCCGAATACGGGAGCATTAAAGGAATACCTCGTGGACATTACCACATCCCGAACGTATAACCGGATGAAGAATGAGGTATGGCAGATGCTGGGAAAGATCAACAAGATTGCACCCCATGCGCGCGATTATGCGCAGAAGCTTGAAAATGGACTGAAATCGATCCTGCTTCGCCAGAGCAACTTATTTGAATCACTGAATTTCCGTTATTTTGGTCCGGTTGACGGGCACGACCTGTTCCACCTGGTAAAGATACTTGCAGATCTGAAACAGATCCGCGGTCCGAAATTATTGCATGTACTCACCAAAAAGGGTAAAGGTTTTTTACAGGCTGAGAAAAACCAGACAACTTTTCATGCACCGGGTAAGTTTAACCGAAAAACCGGTGAATTGCTTAAAAAGAGTTCCGATAAATCCGAACCTCCGCTGTTCCAGGATGTGTTTGGGCATACCCTGCTGGAACTGGCACGTTTAAATGAAC
>JAGDMB010000018.1 GCA_017860375.1 Bacteroidota bacterium
GAGCGGGAAACGGGACTCGAACCCGCGGCCCTAACCTTGGAAGGGTTATGCTCTGCCAACTGAGCTACTCCCGCGTATTTATTTATTGATTTGTTGATTGTTTGATTTATTGATTTGAAAAACAAACCATTCAAATCAGCAATCCAACCATTTCCGTGATCAATCCTCTCATTCTCACCTCCCAACCTCATCCCATCAACAAATCAGCAAATCATTAAATGAAAGAACGTGGGGAGAGCAGGATTCGAACCTACGAAGGCATCAGCCAGCAGATTTACAGTCTGCCCCAGTTGACCGCTTTGGTATCTCCCCATAGTGTCATCAGGTTAATCCTGCTCGAAAACAAAATATCCTTAAGACGCGATTCCAGCAATTCAAAAGAACCAAAAAAAACCGGAGCCGATGGAGGGATTCGAACCCCCGACCAGCTGATTACAAATCAGCTGCTCTGGCCAACTGAGCTACATCGGCGAAACCAAGCCTACCCCTCCAAAATCGGTTCGCAAATGTATAACAATTTCTTAATAAAGCAAAATTAAATTGCTTATTTTTAACGCTCCCGGGGTTAGAAACCCTCTTCGCACAACCCTGTCAGGGTTTCGAACACCTTTCCAATATCCCGTGAAGATTTTCCTTCGATACGCTCTCCCGATCCATCGCGATCGGTCTGAACACATGCTGGATTAAACTCCTCTTAACTTTTCTTTGTGTTTGATCAGCTGCAGTTTTAAGGCATCAATGGCAAGATCAGTCGATTCTTCAAAAGTTTTGCTTTGTTTCCTGGAAAACAGGCTGTTACCGGGTATTTCGATTCTTATTTCAACCGTTTTATTATCAATATCCTGTGTGTTTTCGAGCTTTAAAAAAACTTCAGCGGCCAGAATTTCATCAAAGAATTTTGACAGTTTTTTTACCTTGTTTTGAACAAAAAGGACCAGTTTCCTGTCGGCATCGAATTTGATTGCGTTAATTGTGGTTTTCATTGCTTGTCCTCCATTGTTTAAGCCCTCGGGTGAGCTTGTTTATAAATCTTTTTTAGTTTTTCAAATGTGTTGTGTGTATAGACTTCTGTAGCACTCAGGTTGGCATGCCCGAGGATCTCCTTGATCGCATTCAGGTCAGCCCCTTTGTTGAGCATATGGGTGGCAAAGGTATGCCTCAAAACATGCGGACTCCTTTTGTCAAGGGTGGTCACCAGGGTCAAATATTGATGCACGATCCGGTATGCCATCCGGTTGTATACTTTTGCGCCTTTCATTGTCAGTAAAAGGTATTCATTGTTTTCCGCTGCAAGCTCCGACCTCTTTGTGAGATATTCATTCAGGGTGGTCACCATTTCCGGTATAAGGGGTATAATTCTTTCTTTGTTTCGCTTGCCCAAAACTTTCAGCGATGATTCATACAGGTTCAGGTCACTGCATTTCAGTTGTGTCAATTCATTGACGCGCATACCCGTAAAGTAAAGCATCTCGATGATCAACCGGTTGCGGATGCCTTCAAAATTATCACCGAAGTTTATATTGTCGAGCAACATGTCCATATTTTTCTCGTGTACAAAAACCGGAAGCTTTTTGTCAGTCCTTGGTAGTATGACCTTTTTTACCGGGTTGGATTCCAGTATGTTTTCACGAACCAGATAATGATAAAATGATTTTAAAGCGGATAGTTTTCGGTTTACCGAACGGGCAGCAATGCCCTTGCTCATCATGTCAACAATCCATTCGCGTATATGATGGTGATCGGGAAACTGACCCTCCGGAAGACTGCAAAAGGCCATGAATTGCTGCAGATCTTTTTTATAGGAAGTAACGGTATGAACCGAATAATGCTTAAGGGTAGTGATGTAACGTATGAAATTTTCAACCTGCTTCATAGCTGCTGTTATGATGCATGAGCTGAATCTGGATTGCCGGTACCGGGAAAATCCGGCCTGTAAAATAAAAGCTATTATTCTTCAGCTTGCTGAAGCTGTTGTATATAAACGGCACGCTTAACCACTTCACGTCTTTTTTGTGATGGCTTAGCATACGACTGGCGGGCACGTAATTCTTTTACCACGCCTGTTTTTTCAAATTTCCGTTTGAACTTTTTCAATGCCCTTTCAATATTTTCGCCTTCTTTTAACTGAACTATTATCATACCTGAATTTTTAATTGAGGCGCAAATTTATTATATTGAAGACATTTAACAAAATTTTTTAACGAAAAAATAGCTTTTTCCTGTTCCTGGCATTCCACCAGCTTCATCTCAGTGATTCGATTTCTAAAGGTAACCAAAAAAAAAGGGATATAAAAGTTTTTAACGCAATAAAGCGCTATTATTTGAAGAAATATCCTGTGGCATTTGTCCCTTGTCCCTCGTCGCCTTTCCCTATCTTTTGTCCCGGTTCCCGGTTCCTGGCTCCGGGTTCTGTATTTGAAAGGACAGGTATGCATTCATCCGCGATTCTTCTTCTTCCAGCAGGATTTTGTTCCGTACCAGTTCTTCAGTGCTCAGAATGCAACCGGCTGTTTTCCTGTATGTTACTATTGCCCTGGCCTTGTACCTGCCGATATAGGGATGCCGGCTTAACTGCGCTTCACCGGCCTGGTTGACAGGAATTCTTTTGACCAGTGCAGGTTCCACGAGCACATTGTTTTTGATGGCCTGGAAAAGGGAATCCGAAATCCCGTATACTTCCTTCAACTGGTCAACCGAATAATAGCCTCCCAGAAGTCCCCGGTACTTAATGATTCTTGATGCAAGTACCGGTCCGATACCCCTTAGTTCCATTAAAACCGAAGTATCGGATGAATTGAGCTCTACCCGAAGTTCCCGGATTGATTCTTCTGCCGGCTGCGCCGGTTTTTGAACGCGACTTTCCGGTTTTGGAATAATAATATAAGGAGTGAGGGAGGCGTAAAGGATCCGGTCGAAACCGTATACCTTCAGCAGATCCTCTTTTTTGCGAAACCGGCCTCCTTTTTCCCTGTAGGAAATGATGCGCGCGGCAATTCTCTCTTCCATGCCAAGGCTTACCATTTCTTTTTTTGTTGCCGTATTCGGATCGAAAGGGAACCGTTTCAACGATCCCCCATCCTGTGCTTCACTGTCTTCAGGCAGGGTGCCGTGACTGCGGAGTGAATTCCGGAACCGTTCGAGCTCCTGCTGGTAAGCGGCATTATCGGTACTTTTTTGCTGAACCGGGTAATACCGTAAAAAGAGGTTAAGGATAAGGACAATCAGGTTCAGTACCAGTAAAACCTTCATCCCCGTGCGTTCACGGGAGGATAAAGTGAACCAGTCTTTCATGAATTTTTTAAAATTCATTGCATTTAGCCTAACGGGTGATATTTCAGGTTAAATATAGGAATTATCGATTGAAAACCAAAAGAAGTCATTCGATCATCCACCTTCCTCGGATACATCGGAATAGGGTGAACGAAGTAAATCAACCAATCGACCAATCGACCAATCGACCAATCAATAAATCAACCAATCAACCAATCGACAAATTAAACGACCAATCAACCAATCAACCAATCAACAAATACTAAAAAGGGTATCCGATCCCAAACTGAAATTTCAGGTCATTGGTTTCAATTCCGCGGTTAGTGGGGATGAACCTTTTCCCTTCGGGTAAGGCAGGATCCCGGAGCTTCAGACCGATATCCCCCCGGATCAGGAAAAAGTTAAAGTCAAGGCGGATCCCAATTCCTGTACCAATCGCTATTTCCTTATAGAACCGATTCCATTCGAAAAGCGCGCCCTCGCGTTCATCTTCCTGCCGTATTGCCCAGATGTTGCCTGCATCAAGGAAAAATGCACCTTCGAATTTCCAGAACAAACGAAAACGGTATTCAAAATTGGCTTCCAGTTTGATATCCGCAACCTGGTTCGGATAGTTAAAAACAGTATCGGATTCAGGTTTTACATAGGACCCCGGACCAAGGTCCCGCGTACTCCATGCCCGGATGCTATTGGGGCCTCCTGAAAAATATTTCTTTTCAAACGGAAGTGCTGTAGAATTGCCAAGCGGATAGCCGATTCCAAAAAATAGCCTGTAAACCAGCTTATTGAGTGGGTCGATGATATTGTAATAACGAAAATCCAGATCTCCTCTTAGGTATTGGAAATAGGGAACATTCAACAGTTGATACTGCCCTTCAATTTTTTCCGCATGAAACGCATTGTTAATTAAATTCAGCAGGTTTCCGGCGGATTCCAGATTTAAACGGGTAAATATATAATCGCTTCGTTTACCCAGCTTCTGACTGTTAAACTCCAAACCATACCGTATCACCGCTATCATGTGATCTTCAAAACTGTAACCCGCATAAGTGTTGCGGATTGAATCGAGGAATGCTTTGTCCGAAAGGTCCTCATAAATCTGTATATAATTGAGTTCAATAGGCCAGAAGAAATGAGTGAAGTATTTTTCCCCCTGAATAAGATAGGAAATGGATAAATTGGCGATGGAACGGGTGTAATCAGGACGGTTCTGGAAATTATAGGCCGCGGTCACGGTAGTCTTTGGCGTGTACTTGCTGACAAATTTTTCCATTCGGAAAGGTGCCAGGAATTTAGGGAAACTGAGTTTCACTTCCCCTCCGAACTCACGCATGGCTTTGTATTTTCCATTCGTCTGGTTTTTCAGGCCTTCAATTGCACCTGTGATCCGCAGGTTCAATATTTCAGCTCCGCGAAACAGATTCCAGTTCTGGTACACAATATTTCCCCTGGCCCCGAAATCGCCTGATGAATTGGTTCCCACCAGCTCAGCCTGGTAAGATTGAACACGTCTTCTTGCCAGATCCACGGAACAATCCAGGTACCTGTCATTTCCGGATGCGGGGAGTGTATCCGACTCCCTGAAATTTATATTGACAAACCTGAAAAGGCCAAGGGATGAAAAATTCCTGTATGTTTTATCCACATCGTCAAGGTTATAATAATTCCCCTCACGAAGACGATTCTTGTCGATGATCACATCGTATTTAATCTTGGGCTTGTTGTAGTGAAGAAATCCGATACCATCGTAAAAGGTGGTGTCAAAAACGGAAGGTGCCGGACCGGTTAAATCAAGGGGAGAATAATTGGGATTGACATAGATGCGGTTTATCCGGTATCGACGGTGAGGCCTGAGTTTCGTTTTTGGATCCGGTTCACCTTCCACAAAATCCTTGATGAACATGGTCAGGTCAACGTTCAGAGTGGAAGGGATGACCTTTGCCTCATAATGAATATATTCCTTGGAAAAACGGAAATATCCGTTGTTTTTCATGGATGTCTCAATCCGCTGACGCTCCTCCTGAAGCACTGCCATATCCATGATCGCTCCCTTATGAATGAGCGAACGGACCGTATCGGCCAGAACCGGCTGAACAATGGTGGTATCTTCTATAATATAGCGAATGGACGTGATCCGGTAGGGTTCATTTGGAACCACCGAATACGTTACAACGGCATTTTTTCTTCTAAAGATTGTGGTATCCTCAATTTCTGCAAAATGATACCCTTTGTTCTCAAGATATTGTTTGAGCTGTCCGGTTGATTTTTTCGTAAATTCAGGGTCATACACAACGGGTTCCTCTCCGATTTTCTTTAGCCATCCGTTAATACCCTTTGTTTTTTCCGGATTTGCCATGTTGAATAACCAAAGATGAAACCTTACTCCCATTACTTTTTTGTTGGGCTTCTGAAGAATATACCGTTTCAACTCTTCGGAAGAAATACTTTTTTGCCGGATCTCAATCTTGTTTTCGTTCAGCAGGTAACTGTCCTGGGGCAATCTGCGACCCGGAGAACACGAGGGCAACAGACAAATAAGGACCACGCCCAGGAAAAAAAATCCTTCATGCTTGCTGCTTTTGGAAAGGAAAGTTCGATTCATCCGGAATGGCGATTGAATACCCAGCTCGTAACAGGATTTCAGGAGCAAGATATTTTTGTACCTTCACACAAAGATAATTTTAACCCATACAAATAAAATGCCTTTTCGCACAAAATTATCCGAACCCTTTTTTAAAAGAACCCGGAATGTTAAGCAAGAATAAAATCAGGCTCATCCATGACCTGAAACAAAAAAAAGCCAGGACGGAAACAGGGCTTTTTATTGTGGAAGGTGACAAAATGGTCACCGAAATACTGGTGAACCGGAACCAGGAAGTCAGCGAACTGATAGCCACGCCGGAATGGTTGCTCCGGAACCGGTATCTTTTGCATAAAGGGATACACGAGGTATCCGAAGTCACCGAAACCGAATTTCGCAAAATTACCTTGTTTGAAAGTCCTGCCGGCGTTATGGCCCTGATGCCTCTGCCGGATGTGACCTATGAAGAAAAAGAACTGACAGGACAGCTGGCTTTATGCCTTGATACCATTCAGGATCCGGGCAATCTCGGAACGATCATCCGTACTGCCGACTGGTTTGGTATCCGGAACATTTTCTGTTCACCGGGCTGCGCTGATTGTTTTAATCCAAAAGTTGTGCAGTCTTCCATGGGGTCTGTCATGCGGGTCAAAGTTCATTATACGGAACCGGACCTTTTGCTGGAGAGCCTTCAGAGCCTTGATCCTTATACGGTTTATGGTTCCTTTCTTGAAGGCAAATCCATCTATGAAGAAGAGCTGGCATCGTCAGGCATGCTGGTGTTTGGCAATGAATCCAAAGGCATTCATCCTTCACTGAAGGACCGTATCCAGAAGCCCCTGACCATTCCCTCCTATCCTGCCCGTGACGGACATGTGGAATCCCTTAATGTTTCCGCTGCTGTAGCCGTTTTCCTTTCGGAGTTTTTCCGCCGCCGGTCGTGCTAAATTCTTCAGCGGATTATTTTTTATTCCCTTCATGACCCTGTCATCCATTGCATGCATTTTTCCGCGCTGACCTCACCGTCGATTGCAGAAGAAACAATGCCACCCGCATAACCCGAGCCCTCACCACAGGGGAAGAGGTTTTCAATCCGGATATGCTGCCGACTGTCTTCCCTCCGTGGTATCCTTACAGGGGAAGATGTCCTGGACTCCACACCAAGAATAACGGCTTCCCGAGTAAGAAAGCCTTTCATTTTACGGTCGAAACGCCGGAATCCCTCACGAAGGGAATCGTTGATGAAACGGGGCAGCCAGCTGCTAAGATCGGAAGGGACAGTTCCCGGTAAATAGGAAGTACCGGGAAGGGATACGGACGCTTTCCGGCTTAAAAAATCAGTCAGCCGCTGTGCGGGTGCCATCTGCTGCCTGTTTGCATGTCGGAAACATTGCTGTTCCAGCTGCTGCTGAAGAGCGATACCGGCAAGTGCCCCATAGCGGGCAAATGATTTAAGATCCTCTTCGGTCACCTGAACCACTATGCCGGAATTGGCGAAGGGTGAGTTGCGCTGAGAAACCGACATGCCGTTCACCACGATCTCCCCCGGGGCTGTGGCGGAAGGTACGATCTGTCCGCCGGGACACATACAAAAGGAGTAAACCCCTCTTTTTTCAACCTGTTCCACCAAATTGTAGGGGGCGGCAGGAAGAAATTCATTTTTTTGTCCGTGATACTGGATCGAATCAATCAGTTCCTGGGGATGTTCCACCCGCACTCCCATGGCAAAGAACTTGGTTTCCAATGCAATGCGGTTTTGCTGCAGAAGTTCGAATGTGTCTCTTGAAGAATGCCCGGTGGCAAGAATTACTGCTTTTGCCTCATAAACCTGTCCGTATTGTGTACCGACCCGGGTCAGGGAATTTCCGCTGACCGAGAATCCGGTAACGCGGGTGTTGAAAAAGATCGATCCCCCGCAGGCGAGTATCGTCTCGCGAATTTTTTTTATGACTCCGGGAAGCCTATCCGATCCGATATGCGGATGGGCTTCATAGAGAATGGATTCAGGTGCCCCATGAAAAACAAAAAGTTCCAGTATCCTGCTGATGTCGCCTCTTTTCTTTGACCGTGTATAGAGTTTGCCATCGGAATATGTGCCGGCACCGCCTTCCCCAAAGCAATAATTCGAATCACGGTTAAGGGACTGATTTTTTTCAAGCAGGTGAATATCTTCAAGCCTTTCCTCCACAGGTTTCCCTCTTTCGAGGATCACCGGCCTGGCCCCAAGTTCAATAAGCCTGAGAGCAGCAGCCAGCCCTGCAGGTCCGGCTCCGATTACGAGTACTTCGGGTTTGCCCTGTACAGGCTGATAGCGGAATGAGGGCACAACAGGTTCCGGTTTGGATTCATCCGTGTATATTTTTAAAGACAGGTTTACCTTGATGGACCGTGACCGGGCGTCAATGGATTTCCGGATGATGCGCATGCAGGTAATATTATCCGCAGGAATACCGGCTTTTTTTGCCGCGGCAATTTTGTATTGCTCCTCTGAATGTGCCTGGAAGGGCGTCAGCGTAAGGTCAACCTCGGTGATCAAAAGGATTCGGAATAAGAGGCTTGTTTATTCAAAATGGAACGATATCATGAACATCCGGGAATACATCTTGTCGATGACATTCGTGTAGATGGCGTCCTGGGGCGGGGGAACCACAACCGTTCCATCGCTCTTCTGGATGCTGGTCCTCAATACATCCGTTATGCCGACCGAATATTTAAATTCGACGGCAAACTTGAAATTCGGAAGGTAACAATCGAACCCAAAACCGATTTCGTAATAAAAATCAAGCGGATCCACCAGCACAAGGTTGTTCTCTTTTTTTGAACGTCCCCAGGTCTTTTTGGTGGCCGCAAGGTCGATGCGCGTATTAAAACCTGTCAACAGGTAAGGCCTGAAGTTGTTCAGGCGTTTGGATTTGTACTTTAGTATAATCGGGAATTCAAGGAAGTTCGACTCAACGACAACCGGAAGGTCAGCCGAATCGATCAGGAAACTGGTTGTCTTGTTTGGCTCATTATAGGTAATCTGACGCTCTCCACCAAAAGAAATCCCGGGTGTGAAGCGCAGGTCAAAATCATCCGCAAGCCGTAAATTCGATATGGCGTGAACATGAAAACCAGGCTGAAGGTGCGCCACATCCGCAACAATGCCTGAATCCACACCGGTTTGCGACTGTCTGATATGGAAATCCATGGTATTAATGCCCAGTGAAAAACCAAAATGCAGGGGCCGGTCATCGTGGTTTGGGTCATTCTTAACCTTCGGCGTCTGGGCGAATGACAGGGAGGCCATAAGAACAGCAGCAAGCAATAAAGCTATCTTCTTCAATAGTTCTGCGTTTTAATAAGAAGAACGAAATCGATGCGAAAATAGTATTTTTTAAAGAAATACTAAAACCTTACAGGTTTTTAAAGGCGGTCAGGTATTAATTGCCTTTTGCATGATGAAAACGGATTCGGTTTTGTTTAGTCTTTTTCCCTGCTTATCTTTACGGTCCAAAAAAAACACAATGTACACCTGCGAATACCTGGTTGACTTTACCCGCAGTTTTTTTGTGAAGATGGGCTGCAGTGCGGACGATTCACAATTGATCACCGATGTTTTCCTCGCGGCAGAGTTGCGCGGGATCCCTTCGCACGGCCTGATGCGGCTAAAGGATTATTACCAGCTCTGGAAAGCCAACCGCATCAATGTAAAACCCAATGTAAGGATTGTGCATGAAACTCCCAGCACTGCCGTGGTAGATGGCGACAATGCCATCGGTATGATTGCGGCTGTGCGTTCCATGGAGATAGCCCTGGAAAAAGGATCCAAAGCGGGCAGCGGATGGGTTTCCACACGAAATTCAAACCATTACGGAATAGCCGGATACTATGCGTTGATGGCACTGAAGAAGGATATGATCGGCATGTCAATGACCAATGCAAACCCCCAGGTTGCACCTACGTTTTCCGTGACGCCGATGATGGGTACCAATCCGATCGCCGTTGCAATACCTGCAGGTAACCAGCCACCTTTTGTGGCGGATTTTGCCACCACACCCATTGCGCGGGGGAAACTGGTGGTGGCAGAAAAAAAGGGAGAGAAGGTTCCTTACGGTTTCGTTCAGGATAAAGACGGGAACCCGTCCAACGATCCTGCCATTTTGAGATCCGGCGGATCCATGCTGACCCTGGGAGGGGATTATGAACACGGCAGCCATAAAGGATTTTGCCTCAGTGCCATCGTGGATATCTTTTGTGCGGTTTTTTCAGGCGCAAATTTCGGGCCCTTTGTTCCGCCTTCAGTAGCTTACCTGCCGGTTTTGGAAAAAAAGGTGGGCGAGGGTACGGGTCATTTCTTCGGGGCGATGCGAATCGATGCATTTCAGCCTGCCGATGTTTTTAAGGCGAAAATGGATGAATGGATCACCACTTTTCGAGCTGCCAAACCCGCAGCAGGAAGGGAGAAACTTATTATCCCCGGTGATCCCGAAAGGGAGAAGGAGATCCGCTTTTGGAAGGAGGGTATTCCTTTGCTTCCTGCCATTGCCAGAGACCTGAAAGAGATTGCAGGCGAAATAGGCCTGGAATTCGAGGTGAAAGAGTAACTCTCAAATCTTCAAACTTTCTTATAGTCCCAGCAATATTGCGATACCGCTTAACAGGATAGTGGCTCCCGCAATGGCATGTGTCCACCTTTCCAGCTTCCCGAAGGGTATTTTGTTGAATCCGGTGGTAAGAAGGGTAACGATTACCAGCATGGTGGCTATGGTGGAAACGGCAAATACGGACGATACCAGCACAATGCCTTTCGTACCGTGCTCTGCTGCCGGGTACATCAGCATGGGGATAAGGACCTCACAGGGTCCAAGAACAAAAATAAGAATGAGCACCCAGGGTGTCAGGTTCACTATTTTTTCTGTTTTATGCACATGGTCATGGTTCTGTTCATGCATATGTTCATGTTCATGGGTCGTTTTCCCGGTATGATAATGTATGTGTTTGTGGGGTTTGTTGCGCAGGGCCCGGTATATTCCCCAGATCATGTATCCCAGTCCCAGTAAAACAAAGGCCCATGCAGCCAGATTACCGCGAAAGCTCTCAATGCCCTCTATTTTTGAAAGCATCACTCCCAGCGCAATTCCCAATCCGCCCAGTACGACAGAACTGCCCACATGCCCTATACCGCAAGCCAGGGTTATCAGGGAAGTCTTTACCATTGTCCATTTACGGGCTTTTGCAATCACAACAAAAGGCAGGTAATGATCGGGACCGGTCACGGTATGAATAAAGCCTACAGAGGCTGCGGTTGCCAGCAGGATAGTTAAATCGGAACTCATTTTGATCTTTCTGTGTTCGTTACTATTTCTTCAAAGATTACATCCCTGTCCCAATTCAGCCAGTATGACAGCGCAGAACGGCGGATCATCTTCCAGTAGCCGTCATCCGTCAGGCCGAATTTCAGTATCCCTTCCTCTATGTCGTGTTCAATGAGCGCAAGGTATTCTTCTTTCAGCTTCAGCCGGAGGGATCTTTCATGGTAAGTGAAGACAGCTTCCGGACGCGTCTGCGGTTGTGTGACGACCGTGATCAATCCCTGCCCGATTGTTGCCCCAGTGCTTACCTGGATGCCATCATTCAGGCAGCTGTAGGGAGGCTTCGTGCCTGCATAACTTATTACCGTAAGCACATCCGGACCTGCTCCAAAGTATTCCCGGGCTTTGATCCCCATTTTGGCGCCCACAATGGAAAATACGCCCAGGTGGCCGTGGAATTCATCCGTCATCACACAGGCTTTCCATTCTTCGGGCCCGTACCGTGAAATTACCGAATCCATTATTTTCCGGACATCGTAGGCGAACATCTCCCGCTGGGAAGGAAATGTGCTGAATACAACATTATCACTTCTTTTATAGCTGCCCTTGATCATATCGGAAAAAACTTCTTTAACCGATTGCAGATCCACTTCCCTGTTGTACCGAATATGCACCTGCGGATGCAACACCATCATATCAAAAAGTTCGGGGTTGGTGAAATAAACCGAAACCAGTTCATCCGCCATGCCGGGATGATGCTGATTCTGATTTTGCGTGACGGCAGGCTGACTGACGGTTTTCAAAAGGATCGCAGCCAATGGGGTAGAGGAGTTTCCTGAGAGATCGTGAACGGAGGAGTCCGGAAATGCCGTCAGATCTCCAGGATTGGAAATAAGGTCCATCCTGATTTTCATCTTCATTACGGAATCCGCTGAGGGTTTATCAAAGGTGTAATTAAAACCCGCAGCGGAGCCGACGGGTTCATTGTACCAGAGGATCCGGTACAGACGTGCCTGCAGTTCGGGTTTGCCCCCGATAGCGGATTCAAGGGTGGACAGCGGACCGAGGCAGACATAGGTTATTTTCTCACCGGCTGAAACCAGGATGGTCTGCAGCCAGTGGACCGCATCCGGAGCCGGTTCATGGACAGTTGGAGCCGTCCCCCACGAGACCGAACGGTTAAGGTTTCGCCATGGAGGACCTTCCCTGTTATAGGTTTTACCGCAGACCACCGGAATAGTGTCCAGGGAAAAGATGTGAAGCAATGCCCTTATCCTGTCGGTACCTTCTTCAGGCAGAAGGGTGCCTTCTGTAACAACAATGCCGGTAACACGAATATCCGGTTGTGAAAGGATAATACTGATTGCCCGCATGTCATCGAAAGCGCAATCGGTATCAATCACAAGGGGATGGAGGTCTTTTGTATTTACAGCCGATGTCCTGGAAAAGACAACGAAAAGAATTATTACGACCGAAAGCAAAAACTTTTTCCCCATGGGGTTTTTGAAATTGTTGAAACAGGTCAAATCCTTGTTGTTCAATAAATAAAATGGGTGTTACTTTTTATAAAATCGTGACATAAATATAGGAAATGTTTTCGGAAAACAAGGGGCAAAGGATTATTTCATCCGGAACTGGCGCAAACGTCCGCTGGTACTCAGGATTTGGAGTAATACTTTATTCAATTGTCAACTCTTGCAATATATTGAAAGCTCCTGCATATTTTTCAAGAATGAACAGCACGTACCGGATGTCGAGTGAAATGTTCCGGCATACGGCCGGATCGTATTCGTAATCACTTACCGTGCCCTCCCAGTTGCGGTCGAAATTAATGCCGATAAGCCGGCCTTCCTTATCCAGTACCGGACTTCCTGAATTTCCACCCGAGGTGTGGTTGGAAGCAATAAAACACACCGGCAGGGTGGCATCGGGTCCGTACCTTCCGAAGTCTTTATGTTCAAGGAGCAGCCTGAGTTTTTCATCCACTGTGTAATCGGCTATTTCAGGATCTTCTTTTTCGAGGATCCCGGTCGCGGTTGTATGATAATCATAGGTTATGGCATCGGCGGCTTTGTAGCCTTCCACCTTTCCGTAGGCTATGCGCATGGTGAAATTAGCATCGGGATAGTAAACCCGGTTCGTGTCGGTTGCCATCAGGCCGCTTACATAATCGCGGTACAACCGCTGAAGTTCCAGGTCGAGACTATCCGAAACCGGGTAATAGGAGACGACGACATCGGAAAAACTCTGGTAGAATCTGGAAAATGGATCGGATAAGAGTTTTTTCACAGCCCTGGGCGAAAAGTGGTCAATTATTTTATAGGTCTTCCCCGGATCCGTAAAAATGCTCTTCCGGAAAAGCCAATCCACATAAGCGTTTACCTCTCCGTCGAAACGATCCTGAATGGTGGGGTATATCTCGGGATAATAAAGTGGATCAACGGATTCAAAATAAATACGGAGGATACCCGCCATCGTTTTCCGGTCGATATTGAGGTTTACGTTCTTAAAAAAACCGTCTGCCATGTTTCTAAGCTGATCTTTCATGACCTGACGATCGCACGTATCGTACGCGGCCATCAGGGCCTTGTTGTCAAAATTCGAAGCAAAAAGGGCCGTTTCAAAGCTGCTCAGGGCTTCATGACCCAGGTCGGATGCCAGGATGCCTACCCGGTTTTCGGCATAGAAATCGTCGAGCCGGCGAAGCACAGGTTCGAAATACTTTATCCTGCAGGGTTCGGACAGTGCCGTGTCCGTAAGCATCAACTCCTGTTGTATTTTTTTGTTAACAGCATCCGTTCTTTGCACACCATCAATGATCCCGATCCATTTCTTCCAGGCATTACCAGCTCCCTGGTATTTGCCGGCATACTGAAGCTTCACGGCAGGGCTTTTCGACATTTCCTCCTGCATGATTTTGAGCCTTTCCTCCCTCATTTTTATTTTCGCGGGCAGGATATCACCGGTGACTATTTTAAGGCCACCGGAATAAAGATATTCATCGGTTTTTGCCGGGTAGCCCAGGACCATGGTAAAATCCCCTTCATGAATACCCTGAGCGGATAGGGTGAGGTATTTTTTTGGCCTGTAGGGAACATTCGCCGTGTCGAAGGGGGCCGGCTTATTGTCCTTTCCGGCATATATCCGGAAGAGGCTAAAATCTCCGGTATGCCTTGGCCATATCCAGTTATCCGTATCCCCTCCGAATTTTCCTATCGCGGAGGGTGGAGCTCCAACCAGTCGTATATCTTTGAATACTTCGTATACGAAGAGGAAATAATCACTGCCAAAGAAAAAGGATTCAATTTCAGCTTCATAATGGGTGTTTTTGACCGCCTCGGAAATGATTTCCGCGGAATTCAGCTTCATGACCTCATTCCTCTGCTTTTCGGACATGTCCGGAAGAACCCCTTGCAACGCTTTTTCTGTAACATCCTCTATCCTCACCAGGAAGGATACGGTAAGTCCGGGATTCGGCAATTCCTCGCTGCGGGAATACGCCCAGAATCCGTCGGTGAGGTAGTCTTTCTCTACCGTGCTGTGTGCCTGTATGCGTCCGTAGCCGCAATGATGATTTGTGATCAGCAGTCCGCCGGGAGAGATCAGTTCGCCCGTGCAGCCTTTGCCGAACATCACCACCGCGTCTTTCAGGCATGCCTGGTTAATGCTGTAAATATCGGCTGCGGAAAGTTTCAGTCCCGCTGCCTGCATATCCGCAATCGTTCGGTTCTCAAGCAACAGAGGTATCCACATACCCTCACCGGCAAAGCCATAGAATGACAACCATGAAAATACCAGTGTAAAAAAATACTTTATCATAAGCAGAAAAATGAAATTGGTTTCGCTGTTCCTTGTTCGGCGTTCGTCTTATTCAATGAACTTCACGAGCACACTGTAAAGTTTCTGTACCGGTAAACCCATGACATTGAAATAGGATCCCTCGATCCGTTCCACGCCAATATAGCCGATCCATTCCTGGATGCCATAGGCTCCCGCTTTGTCAACCGGATTGAACCGGTCGACATAATAGTCAATTTCCTCCGCACTCAGGTTCCTGAAAAAAACCTTTGATTCTGCTGTGAAGGATGCTTCTTTAAGGAGAGAATTAAGGCATACTCCGGTATAGACAAAATGCATTTTCCCCGAAAGTTTGTGAAGCATGTCTTTGGCATCCTCCTTATCACGCGGCTTTCCGATCACCTCATGGTTGAGCCATACAATCGTATCAGCGGTGATTTCCGATCACCTCATGGTTGAGCCATACAATCGTATCAGCGGTGATGAGGATCGTTTTTTCCTTTATAATGGAGGCATAGTTCCTGGCTTTGAGTTTTGCCAGAAACAGGGGAATGGCTTCCGCCTGCAACGAATCGGGGTAGGACTCCTCGACGTCATGGTTGCCCAGGCACTCAAATTTCAGACCCAGCTCTCCGAGCAAGAATCGGCGGCGGGGTGAAGCGGAGGCCAGGATGATTTCAAACTGATTGATTCTTTCCAGGTCGGTCACCGTTTTTATTTATATTGGTGAATAAGAAAGTTAACCAGCAGGATATAAAGCAGCCCGGCTACCATGACGCATTTTGTGAGGAGGCTTACCCTGTGAAATTCTTTCGCGGTGCGGGCTTTCACCAGAAGAAAACCGGTTGCGACAAGAGGGGCAATGAGCAATACAAGGATATAGATCAGGGTATACGGGTCAGGCAGGTAAAAGAAATAGATCAGGATCAAAGCCAGCGCTGAAATTGCGAAAAGCACCATCACAACAACTTTTGAAACACCTGTGCCTGCAACTGCCGGCAGGGTTCTTCTTCCGTAGGAAGTGTCTCCTTTAATATCTTCCGCATCCTTTATTATTTCACGCGCCAGGGTTAACAGAAAAGCGAATCCGGAAAAGCCTCCCACCCACATTACCAGGTAAGATATGCTGAAATCCCCTGTCATCAGTAATTCGCCAAAGCGGGCATACAGCAGTGGAAGTTCAAACAACAGCACCAGCAGCGGAACACAGCCGGTTAAAAATGCCACGATCAGATTTCCGATCAGCAATTGCCTTTTATACGTGGTGGAGTAAAACCAAAGGATACCGGCTCCCAAAAGGAACAAAACACCCAGGTAGAAATAATGGACCCGGAATGAAACAAAGAAGCCCAGCAAAATACCAAGTACAGTCAGCACCATATGAATTGCCATGGTATGCTGCAGGCTGATGGAATGGCCTACGACCACATCTTCCGGATCATTGACCGAGTCGATTTTCCGGTCGAAATAATCATTGATGACATAGCCGCCGGCAGACAGGAACACGGTGGCCAGCATCAGTACAACAAATAACGAATTGCTCGTTTGAAGGGACAGCCCTTTTGCACTCAGCAGCGGGCCCAACAGCGACCAGCGGATGAGCGACTGGGTCAGCACAATCATCAGCAGGTCAGGGAGCCTTATAAGCCGGCTGATGGCAACGATACGGGAATATTTCTTTACCATAAAAAAGCACCGTCTTTCATCCATTTCCCATGCAGCCGTAACACCTGTTCGACCACGTCCCGCACACAGCCTTCTCCGCCACGCTGATGCGAAATATAAACCGCAATTTCTTTTATTTCTTCTGCGGCGTCGGCAGGACAGACCGGTATTCCGGCCTGAGCCATCACCTCAAAATCGGGAATGTCATCCCCCATGTAAAGTATGTTTTCCGCAAGGAGTCCGTATTTCTTCCGGAAGACCTCAAAGGCTTCGGTTTTATTTGTTGACCGCATATAAATATCTTTCACTCCCAGGTAAACAAAACGTTTTTTCACCATCCTTGAAAAGCCTCCGGTGATAATGGCCACGGGATATCCAGCCTTGATGCAATACTGTACGGCATAACCGTCCTTGATGTTCATCATTCTTACATATTCACCGCCCGGATGCAGCAGTACGTTGCCATTGGTGAACACACCGTCGACATCAAAAGCAAATGCTTTCACCCGGCTGAAACTTTCTTTGAGATTGCTCATTTCGTATTATGGTCTTCTGCGGCAAAAGTAATGATACTTTTGCTAATTTGCCGGTAAATTTCTGCCGTTAGCTGGTCACCGGCCAGCATTTTTAGATGCTCCTTCATCGTGCGGGTGTCATTTCTAAGAGCGGGACCCGTCTGTGCCTCGCGGGGGGACAACCGGTTTATTTTTTCCGAGGTTTCCCGGATCAACGGTTTCAGCCAGTCAAAAGGGAATCCTTCGCGTTCGAATAATGATTCCGCAAGCGTGTACATATGATTTGAGAAATTGCATGCCATTACGGCGGCAAGATGGATATATTTTCGCTGTTCCGAGGTGATGGTCCTGACTTCCTTTGACAAGCACTTTGCAAAGGCATTCAGCCTGCTTTTATTCCGCGCGGAACTGGCTTCCACCAGGAGGGGGACCGATGCAAAATCAACGGGTTTTTTGCGTGTGAAGGTCATCAATGGATACAGAACACCATAATTGACGGCCCTGCCCTTGAATATTTCCATGGGCACGCTGCCGGCAGTATGCACCACCAGAGTATCCCGGAAATCGCACTGACCGATGACTTCCTCCATTTGGGAATCGGGTACGGCGATGAGGATGATGCCTGCCTCCGTTTCCAGTTGGTCCAGGCTTGTAGTGTAATCCGCCTGAATAAGGCCGGCCAGCTCCTTACAGGAGGATTTGGATTTGCTGATAACCTGCCGTACACGGATCCCCCTTTCATGAAGGGTAAGCCCCAGGTGCCATCCCACGTTGCCGGCACCTATCAGCACAGCGGATCGGATTGCGCTTTGCCTCATGGTATTTCCCTTTAGGGTTTGCCGGGACTTAAACCATACAGGGAGTAGTTGACCCGGTAAAGCAGGGCCGGTTCATTGTCGTCGTTGCCCACCTGGTGGTGCAGGGAGAAAATACCGGGGTATTTCATCTCAATGATATACAGGTAACGCTGCACCGTGTTGATGATCCGTTCTGTCTTTGCATTCGGGATGGCCCTTAGGTTTGCGGCTATCGCATATTCCACCTTGTTGATCCTTAAATTATTAAGCAGGGTGTCGGGCGAGATCCCGTAAAACGTCTTGTTGTTCCGGTGCAAAAGCCTGAGCATGGAGTCGGCTGAAATGGATGAGATCTGATTCTGACGGAGAAAGGCTTCCATTTGGGGAAAAGAAGCATCGTTCCGGTGCAGGGTATATATTTCATCTTCCTGGCTCACCACGGCCACCATGGAGGGTTTTGTGACCAGATGCTGCACCAGGGGAATGTTCTTTCTGTACAGATCATTCTGCCGGATGGCAACCAGCGGTCCCGTCCTTTCCGTCAGCCTGGCAACCAGCGTATCCGCATCTTCCGTGGGGAAACGGTACATGGGGTAGAACTCCTTGCCCTTGCTGTAAACGAACGACATCGAAGGCTTGCGGGAGACCACCACGGTGCTTTCCGGAAGGTTTTTACCCACCCATTCACTCATTTTCAGGAAGTTCTGCCAATCAGGAGTGAAACCGTAATACAGGTTGCCGCGGAGGTTTTTAGCCAGCACTTTCTGGTTCTCTTTGAGTTTCTGTGATGTATCGGACAGGGAAGTGAAGAAAATAATCACCAGAAGGCCTGCGGTTACAAGCGGCACTATTTTCATTTTGCCCGTGGTGAACAGCTGGGATAGCCCCCAGGCAAACAAGATCAGCATAAAGGGGACATAAATGAGGATGAGCCTGGACTGATCCCACGATTGTTGAAGCGTAATAAAGGTAATGCACACGGCACATCCCAGATAAAGAGCCAAGGCTGTCATGTATTTGTTTTTTCTGCGAAACGCCAGAATCAGGGCCAGCAGAAACAGTGCAATAACCAGCAAGGTGACAAAAACACTGGTTTCTGTAGACTGCTGATCTTTCCATCCGATAATCTTAAAAAAATGTTTGGACAAATACAGCTTGCAGTTCTGCATGAACCTCACCACCATGCCGCTGAGATCTTCAAGCCCCGCAGCTTTGCTGTATGCATTTTTATAAAGGATTTCTTCCACCCGACCGCCGCCTGCTCCGGGAATGATTCCCCAAACAATCCATTTATAAAGGGAAAACGGAATGTAAAACACCAGAAAGGAAAGGAAAGAACGCAAGGCAGATGCATATTGCCGCGTAACCAGCAGGTAAAATAAAACCGCAATGATCATGGCATATCCGACGGGTCGTGTGATGGACAACAGCATCATCATTAATCCGAATGTCAGCCATAACACTATCCTGGTTTTTGGATTGAAATCAGATCGTTCCGCCACATCCAGAATTTCAAAAAACAGGAAGAATGAAAACGCCTGAAGGAAAAGATACAAGGCCTCACTATACGTCTGACTGGCAAAGTACAGGAGTGAGGAATTGACACTGGCGCACAGCAGTATGAGGGAAAGCAGCAGCGATGGCATCCTGCGCCTGAATGCAAGATAGATAAAGATCAGGTGACCCACAATAAAAACAAAGGAGGTTATTTTGAACACAATGAGATTGAATCCGAATATCAGATAAGGCAAGCTCAGGAAAATGGGATAGAAGGAGCCATGCCAGGAAGGGAACTCCCTGCCTTCCATAAACTTTTTGGCGCTCAGAATATAATCGGAATCATCACCTCCGGAGCTGATTTTGACGTCAAACAGGGATATTCCCAGGAAAAGCGTCAGAAAAAGGGAAACATAGAATAAACCCGGAAGGTATTTGCTGAACGTGCTTTCCCAAAGATCGAAAGGTCTGTCAGCCTGTGCATTTATCCTGCCGGATTTTTGTCTGGTTTGGGATTGGGGGGAGACCGTTTTCCGGGAATTCTTCTGTACAGGATGTTTTTTTGACATGACGGATTGTTTTACCGGCTAAAATTAAGAAACTTTATAATAAATGATTTCAAATAATCTGATTCAATAAAAACCTTTTTACATTTGAGTCGCGAAAATATTTGCCATGCTGGAAAAAAAGAAACTGATTGCATATTATGACGAACAGGCTGCTTCCATTGAAAAGTGGAGAAAAAGAAACCGGCTGTACCATAAAACCCTGGAAAAATATTGTGCATTTGTAATTCCCGAAGGGAGCAGGGTCCTTGAAATCGGATCGGGTAACGGCGACCTGCTCAATGCGGTCAAACCTTCGCGGGGTGTGGGCATTGATTTTTCCGAAAAAATGGTGGCCCTGGCGCGCAAAAAATACCCCGGCCTTGAATTTCTTTGCATGGACGGCGAACAATTCAGCCTTCCGGAAAAATTCGACTATATCCTGTTGTCCGATATTTTCTGTACGCTGGTCGACATCCAGGCAGTCCTGAAATGTATCAGGCCATTGGTCAGCAAGCACACGCGGCTGGTAATTTCGAACTACAATTACCTCTGGACTCCTGTATTAAAACTGGGAGAAAGAATGGGCCTGAAATCACGGCAGCCCCTGCAAAACTGGCTTTCCTTCCGCGATATCGAATTGCTGCTGACCCTGGAAAGTTTCGAATCCATCAAAGTGGAACGAAAACTCCTTTTTCCCAAGTATATACCCATACTGAACTGGGTATGCAATACTTTTTTCGCCAATCTGCCCCTGATCAACCATCTCAATGTCATTTTCTTTATCATTGCCCGTCCGGTAGAGAAAGTTGCGGATGAATTCACCGTTTCAATCGTCATACCGGCACGCAATGAAGAAGGCAATATAGAGAATGCCATTCAGCGAATCCCGAAATTTGGCAGGCACCAGGAGTTTATTTTTGTGGAAGGGAATTCAAAAGACAATACCATGGAGGCCATGCTGAGGGTGAAAGAAAAATATCCCGGGCATGATATAAAGATCATAAAACAAACCGGCAAGGGAAAAGGCAATGCGGTTCGCGAAGGCTTTGAAATGGCAACGGGCGACATCCTGATGATACTCGATGCGGATCTCACCACTCCTCCTGAAGATATGCCCAAGTTTTACGATGCCATTGCACGCAATCACGGAGAATTCATAAATGGCTGCAGGCTGGTGTACCCGATGGAAAAACAGGCCATGCGGTTTCTGAACCTTCTGGGCAACACATTTTTTGGATGGCTGTTTACCTATCTGTTGGGACAACGGCTGAAAGACACCCTATGTGGGACAAAGGTTTTGTTCCGCGAAGACTATTTTAAGATCAAGACAAACCGGAATTATTTCGGCGATTTTGATCCTTTTGGCGATTTCGACCTGTTGTTTGGCGCATCCAAACTTAATCTGAAAATCGTTGAGGTCATTGTAAGGTATCGTGACCGTGAGTATGGAACCACGCAGATCAGCCGTTTTAAACACGGGTGGTTGCTGCTCAAGATGTGCTTTTTTGCTGCGTTTAAACTGAAATTCAAATAACCTGTGAAACAAGTTGTGTGTTTCAAACGCTGTGTTTGTTTGCATCCTTTGCCGATAGTATTTCCTTTGCCAGCAATATAGTATCCGGGAATGGACTTGGGTCAGCACAATATCGAAATTCAGCAGAACCTTGATTTCTGGCAAAGGAAACCAAAGTTGCAGGAAATTTACAGGGGATTTTACCGGCTGATAGCTGCGCAGCTGAACCGCACCGTTGAGGGAAAAATTGTTGAGCTGGGGTCAGGCATCGGGAATGTTAAAATGATGATCCCCGATGCCATATGTTCTGACCTTTTCCCGAATCCCTGGATCGATCAGGTTGAAAATGCATACCGGCTTAGTTTTCAGGATGGCAGTGTTTCGAACCTTATTCTGTTTGATGTCTTTCATCACCTCGAACATCCGGGCACGGCCCTTGCTGAATGTAACCGTGTGCTTCAGCCTTCGGGCAGGGTTATCATTTTCGAGCCGTATATAAGCCTGACAGGGCTGTTGGTCTATGGAATGTTCCATCATGAACCGGTTGCCATAAATAAAAAAATTAACTGGTTTGCCCCGGAAGATTTTGATCCCTGGAAAAGCAGGTATTATGCTGCGCAGGGAAATGCCACACGCGTATTCTTTTCCGGAAGGTATTCCGGTAATCTGAAGGGATTTGATTTGGTGTACAGGAAAAGGATACCATCTATTTCCTATATAGCCTCCGGTGGTTACAGCAAACCGCAGATGCTTCCCGACAGGATGTTCGGACTTCTGGACAGGCTGGAAACGGTCTTTCAGCTTCTACCTTGGTTATTTGCAACAAGGGTTTTGGT
>JAGDMB010000181.1 GCA_017860375.1 Bacteroidota bacterium
TTTTGCTTTCCCAGTCAAAAGCCGTGGAAGAAAAAAGCAACCGGGCACATCCCGATTTTATTGTTACGAAAGATACCTTAGCCCCCGCACTTTGTCGTCTTTATCTCGAACAATTTATTGAGAATAAATTTTTGTAGATTTGGAAGGGTGAAGTTGTCTGTTATCGTCGCGGCTCATGGTGGTAAAAAAAACTTCGGTACACATAAAGATCGGACTTCTGATGATCCTTGCGGTCGTGCTTCTGGCAGCAGCAGGCTATCTGTCTTACCGGAGTCTTTCTTCCATCGTTTCGTCCATTCATGTCGATACAAAACCAGACCAGAGGCTGTTAAGAATACAGGAAATATCCACAGACCTTGAAAAAGCGGAAAACAGCGTTCGTTTTTATTCCGTTACAAAAGATCCGGCAGATCTAAGACCGTATTACACCATAATTTACAACATAGACGGGAAAGTCGACCGGCTGCGGGATGAATGCATGCATGATTCTGTTTTGCTTCAGCAGGTGGACACCATCAGCAGGCTGATCGAAGACAATATCATTACCTGGAACCGGTTGTTATACCTAAGCAACAATAACAATGTCAAGGAATACCTGAAAAATTTATCCTACCAGCTCGATAGTGCATTGACCAGCGAAAAGAAGGAAGAGAAAGGGATACTGAAAAGGGTCTTCAGCCGGAGCAAAAAAAATATGCTGAACGAGCAGGAACTTATGGATACCCTCAATTTTCTGCAAAAGCAGGACAGCATAACCAATGTTAGAATGAGGAGAAGAGAAACACAGTTGGCCGGCACTGACACTGAAATCAAGAAACAGTTTTACTTTCTGACCGCTAAAATGGAAAGTGAAATTGCCGGACTCATCCAGGAAAAAGCGGTTGCTGCCGATCAGCTGGCAGGCAGGACCTATCGCTGGCTGGCCCTGTTTTCGGCCCTCGGCACATTGCTGGTCATTCTGGTATTGTTTATAATGGTTCGGTATGTACGAAAAACCCAGGCGTCTCAGGTTGCACTGGAGAACGCAAAAGATGAAGCAGAGAAACTGGCCCGGACGAAGGAAATGTTTATGGCCAACATGAGCCATGAGATCCGTACTCCTGTTACAGCCATTTCAGGATTCACTGAACAGTTATTGCACGAATCCTTTGATGAGAATACAGTCCGTACCCTTCGGATCATCAAATCGTCATCCGATCATCTGGCGAGGATCATTGATGATATCCTGGACTTCTCCAAATTACAAAACGGCAAGGTAGTCCTTGAAAAGGTGCACTTCCAAATCCGCCAGGTGCTTGAAGACGTATACGCCATGTTTGAGAAACAGGCAGGTCAGAATAATACCCATCTGCACTATTCCCTGAATGATGATGTTCCTCCGGTTCTGCTGGGTGATCCCTACCGTCTGAGACAGATCATGATCAACCTCGTGGGCAATTCCATTAAATTCACGAAAGGAGGCGATGTGCATTTTGCCGTGAGTTGCAGTAAAAAGAGCGCTGCAGAAGTCGAAGCTATTTTTGAATTCATTGATACCGGCATCGGAATTGACGAGAGCAAGCTGAGTGCTGTATTCGAGGATTTCACCCAGGGTGAAATGAGCACCACACGGAAATACGGGGGCACAGGATTGGGTTTATCCATCGTCAAAAGGCTTGTGGAGCTGCACAATGGGAGTATTGACTGTCAAAGCCGGAAAAACCAGGGGACCCGGATTATCTGCCGTATCCCCTACCTTACCGGAGATGAAAAACAGATAAGGAGGGATGTGGAACCTCCCCTATCCATACCGGATGAGATCAGGAAGTTAAAGATCCTTATCGTGGATGACGAAGTGTATAACCGGATGCTTTTTAAAACGATACTCGACCGGTGGAAGGTAAGCTTTCGTGAAGCGGCAAATGGAATAGAAGCGCTTGAACTTGTCAGGGCAGAGCGTTTTGATCTGCTGTTCATGGATGTAAGAATGCCGGGCATTGACGGACTAAAAGCGACAAAATTCATACGCAAGGAACTCGGTATAAGCGGATCCCTTATGCCTGTGGTGGGAATTTCAGCCGCCTGCACGAACGAGGACAGGCTGAAATATGAAGAAGCAGGAATGAATGCTTTTCTTCCAAAACCCTTTACCGAAGCGATGCTTCTGACTACCATTCATTCCGCGATCCGGAAAGATGAATCAACGGTCGATGCAGTAAGCCATAGCGAAGAGAAAACTATACCCTCCAAAACAGAAAAGATCAACCTGCAGAATCTTTATCATATCTCGGGAGGAGATGAGCGGTTTGTCAGGCAGATGCTGGAAACTTTTATTGAAACAACCAGGAAAGGACTGACAGAAATGAATGATGCTGTCGAATCAGGGCAATGGGACAAAGCTTCAGGCCTTGCACACAAAATATCACCGCCCTGCCGGCACATAGGGGCGGAAGATCTGTATACCTTGCTGAAAAAGATCGAAGAGAACATCGGAAATCATGCAGATTCCGGGCCTGTAAAAATCCTTGTCAATGAATCGGCAAAGGAATTTGAAACAATCCGTGAGCTGCTGAATGCCTGCATGGTAAAAATTAAATAAGCGAACGGTTCATGGCTGAAAAGTCCTTTAAAATCTTTGTGGTGGAAGACAACGACTGGTATAACCGGTTGCTGGTTCATACCCTTTCCCTCAATCCCGATTATGAAATTAAGAGTTTCGTCAATGGCAGTGATTTCCTTACCTGCCTGCATGAATCACCCGATATTGTAACCCTTGATTACAGGCTGCCCGATATGACCGGACTTGAACTCCTTGAAAAGATCCGGCAGGAAAGCAACGATATTCAGGTCATTCTGATATCCGAGCAGAAAGACATAAACACCGTGGTCAGTCTGTTAAAACAGGGAGCGTATGATTACATCACCAAGTCGGAGGACATCAGGGACAAACTCCTTAATACGGTTCAGAACATCCGCAACGGTATCGGACTGAAGAGGGAACTCACCACCCTTCGACGTGAAATTCAGAAGAAATACAGTTTCCGGCAGAGTATTCTGGGAGAAAGTGCAGCGATTAAAGCAATTTATGAATTAATCGACAAAGCACTGGGCACCAATATCACCGTGTCCCTTTCAGGGGAGACAGGTACCGGAAAGGAACTGGTGGCAAAAGCCATTCATTATAATTCAAAGCGAAAAGACAAATCCTTTGTTGCCGTAAATGTTGCCGCCATTCCTTCCGAACTGATCGAGAGTGAATTGTTCGGTCATGAAAAAGGTGCCTTCACCGGTGCCGCTTTTCGTCGTATCGGGCGGTTTGAAGAAGCCGATGGCGGCACCCTCTTCCTGGATGAGATCGGCGAAATGGAGCTGAATTTTCAGGCGAAAATGCTGCGGGCCATTCAGGAGAAGGAGATCGTGCGAATCGGCAGCAACAAACCGGTCAAAACCGACTGCCGGATAATTGTGGCGACCAACAAGAACCTGAAAGAAGAAGTAAAAAAAGGCAATTTCAGGGAAGATTTGTACTACAGGTTGCTGGGCCTGCCTATCGAATTGCCCCCGCTGCGTGAACGTGACCATGATATCCTGATTCTTGCCCGTCATTTTGTAGCACAGTTTTGCGCTGAAAACGAGATGCCTCTAAAAAAAATTTCCCCGCAGGCACAAAAAAAGCTGATGCGCTATCCATTCCCTGGAAATGTGCGCGAACTGAAATCCGTGATTGATCTGGCGGTCACTTTATCCGTCAACAATGAAATAGAACCCGCCGACATCCTTCTCGATGCAGGCGATCCCCTTTCCGTAGTAACGCATGAAAACCTGACGCTGCGGGAATATGACCTGAGAATCATCAAAGCTGTCCTGAAAAAAAACAACAACGACATCAGGCTTACAGCTGCTAAGCTGGACATCGGTATTTCCACCATTTACCGGATCCTTAAGGAAGAACGAGGCGGTGAACGGTAATCGGCAATTGGTATCGGAATTCTATGTTCGGTAATCCCTGATCGGTAATCGGCTCCATTTTCCCTTTCATTTTTTTCCCATTGCGGGAATGATTTTCTCAAAATGAATCATTGTGGATTTGTGGTTATATCGTAATCGCCTGATTTTATATACAATACAAATTTACTTCCTTCCCGGAGCACTTTTTGAAACAAGACATGCGAAACGTATAAACTCAATACATATTAATTAAAAAAAGAAATACATATGAAAAACGAAGAAACCAATGCGCAAAATCTCCAGGGTGCAAATGCACACAGCCGGAGCAATGAGGAACATGCACGAAAAGAAGGCATGGCAAAGGGTGCCGTTACAGCAACCGTCATTGGCCTTATCCTTCTGGTAGCCGCCGGGATTATCATGTATTCCCTGTATAACCGTGAACATACAAAACAGCTGAGCCTGATGGAATTGCAGAAACAGGATTTTACCGGCCAGCTGACCGCACGCGATTCGGTCATCAATGAATGGGTGCTGACCTTTGAGCTGATTGAAAAAGATCTGGCAACGATCAAACAGAAGGAAAACCTGATCACCCTCGAAGCATCGGATGGTGAGTTTTCCAAAGACAAAAAGCAGCAGATCCTTGAAGACATTCGGTACATCAACACCCTTCTTGACCAAAACAAAAAGAAAATTGCAAGGCTGAGCGCCCAGCTGAAAAACTCCGGGATAGAAATCAAGAGCTTGCAGGATAAGATCGCCGGACTGGAAACATCGATGATGCAACGCGACACTGCAATTGCGGAACTGAAGACAGCACTGGTCAATAAGGATTTTGAAGTCGGACAGCTCAATACCCGGATGACCGAACTTCAAATGACCATCGCTCAGCAGGATGATAAAATAATGGATCAGACCAGCGAGATGAACAAGGCTTTCCTGATTTACGGGACCTACAAGGAACTGAAAGAAAAAGGATTGATCTCAAAGGAAGGCGGATTCCTTGGTTTAGGCAGAAAAGAGGCATTGCTGGAAGATTTTGCCGATAGTTCATTTACGCAGATCGATGTTACCGAGACCAAGACCATTCCCGTGAATTCAAAAGATGCAAAGCTTATCACCGAGCATCCGACCGGTTCCTATGAACTGATCCGGGAAAATGATAAATCAATTGCCTATATCGAGATCAAGGATCCGGAGGAATTCTGGAAGATATCGAAATATGCAGTGGTTGAAATCAATAAGTAAATCTGAACCTGCGCATATTATCCATAGGATACTCCAGCCAACCATCAGTCTTAGAACCATAGGCGAAACCTATCCTGTCGGTTTCACAGGCTGCTTAAGCACGTTAATTTCGAGGACCCCTGCAGATCTTACCATCTGCGGGGGTCGTTAATTACTGGAAAAGTCTTAATAATATATCCTGGCTTTTCTTCCTTTTCGAAATAATCCGGGAGCAGACTGAAAAAAAAAATTAACCTGATAACATTTCAAAAAAAAATGGATAATTTCGATTCCTCATTCATTATCTTTTATATTGCGAAGAAATAAGTAAGACTGATTTTTAATCATACAAACCATTATTAACAATACTAAAAAGAATTCTATGAAAAAAACATTATGTACACTGGCAGTTGCGGCCTTATTGCTGGCCGCCTGCAACGGAAAAGCCAAAAAAGAAGCAGCGGCTGCTCTGGAAGCTGCAGAAATTCAAAAAATTGATTCTGTCACAATGGTCATGGAAAATCTCAAAGGCCAGATCGATTTTACGGTAGAAGAAGTTGATCAA
>JAGDMB010000182.1 GCA_017860375.1 Bacteroidota bacterium
TTGATTTCAGGAGATCGTATCCCTTTTTGCCAAGGCACAGGATATCCAGTTTATTTCCCCGGTTTTCGGAAAGATATTTTTCCGAGATACGGGACAGTGTTTTTTTGACTACATTCGAATTAAAGCCACCGCAAAGGCCCCTGTTGGAGGAGATAACGACCAGTAATACCCGGTCAGAAGTGCCGGGTTGTAAAAATACATTTTCTGAGGCTTCATTGCTGACAGCGGCGCTGGCGGATCGCTGAATTTCCTGTAATTTACCGGCAAAAGGCCTCATCTGAATAATGGCTTCCTGTGCTTTTCTTAATTTAGCGGCCGACACCATTTTCATGGCGCTGGTTATCTGCCGGGTTGATTTTACCGAATTCAGTCTGATCCTTATCTCCTTCAAATTGGCCATAAACCTGTCTTCCTATTTATACTTTTCAGTGATTTCTGCAACAATAGCCTCGAGGATCTTTTCATTTTCTTCGGTAAACTTACCTTCCTTAAGGGAGGAAAGAAGGCTTTTATGTTTAAATTCCAGAAAATCAAGAAACTCCGTTTCAAATTCTTTCACTTTTTCCACCGGTATATCGGCCAGTAAACCCCGGGTACCACAATAAATAATGGCTATTTGTTTCTCCACGGTCATCGGTGAGTGAAGATTTTGCTTCAGGATTTCAACATTTTTTGCTCCTTTATCAAGCACTGCAAGTGTAGTGGCATCGAGATCGGATCCGAATTTTGAAAAGGCTTCCAGTTCGCGAAACTGAGCCTGGTCGAGTTTAAGAGTACCGGCAACCCGTTTCATGGATTTTATCTGGGCTGTGCCCCCAACGCGGGATACCGAAATACCGACATTGATGGCCGGTCGAACCCCTGAATTGAAAAGATTGGTTTCCAGGAAAATCTGTCCATCGGTGATGGAGATCACGTTGGTGGGAATATAGGCAGACACATCGCCTGCCTGCGTTTCAATAATCGGCAGGGCCGTCAGGGAACCTCCCCCTTTTACGATATTTTTCAAGGTATCCGGAAGGTCATTCATCTGAGCGGCAATTTCGTTGTTGTTGATGATTTTGGAAGCCCTTTCCAACAGGCGGGAATGCAAATAAAACACATCCCCGGGATAGGCTTCGCGACCAGGAGGACGGCGCAGAAGCAGGGAAACTTCCCGGTAAGCCACCGCCTGCTTTGAAAGGTCATCGTAAATGATTAATGCGGAACGGCCGGTATCCCTGAAATATTCCCCGATCGCACAACCTGCGAAAGGAGCGTAGAACTGCAATGCGGCGGGATCAGAAGCCGTTGCGGAAATAATAATGGTATACGGCATGGCCCCGTAGTGTTCTAAGGTATTGGCAATGTTGGCTATGGTAGATCCTTTTTGCCCAATGGCAACATAAATGCAATATACAGGTTCGCCCCGTTCATAAAATTCTTTTTGATTGATGATGGTATCGATGGCAATGGAAGTTTTGCCGGTTTGCCGGTCACCGATGATCAGCTCGCGCTGACCGCGGCCGATAGGTATCATGGCATCAATGGCTTTAATGCCTGTCTGAAGGGGTTGATTGACAGGCTGCCGGAAAATGACACCCGGTGCTTTTCTTTCAAAAGGCAATTCAAAGGTTTGTCCGATGATAGATCCCTTACCATCAAGGGGTTCTCCCAGTGTATTGATAACTCTCCCGAGCATTCCCTCACTTACCTTAATGGAGGCAATACGTCCGGTTCGTTTCACGAGATCTCCTTCTTTAATGCTTTCCGATAATCCGAGGAGAACGGCACCCACATTGTCTTCTTCAAGATTAAGGACAATCCCCTGCACACCCGATGCAAATTCAATCAGCTCGTTTGAAAATACCTGTGTCAGACCATAAATCCGGGCGATTCCGTCGCCCACATTTAAAACGGTTCCGACTTCTTCAATTTCAACCCGGGTAGAGATTTCTCTAAGTTGTTGCTTCAGAATTTTTGAAACTTCAGAAGGTTTAATTGCCGCCATATTCTTATTTTAGATTTTCATTAAATGTACACACGCGTGTTTCACTGAGTCAATTCCTTTTTGATTTTTGAAAGCTGGGAAGAAATGCTTGCGTCAATCTGGTAATCCTCGATCCGCATAATAAACCCTCCCAGAAGCGCTGGCTCGGTTTGTTCCTGTACCTCCATTTTTATGTTCAGTTTTTGCGAGAGGATATGGACAATTTTATCCCGCAGGGCAGGATCGAATTTAACGGGAGACAAGAGGAGAGCCGGCTTAATGCCAATCTCCTTGTTGTATAAATACATGAAATAGTGAATGATCGGTTCGAGATAAGTCTCCCTTCTATTGGTGAAGATCAGATTAATAAAGGACAAGGTTAACGGATGGATGTTCTCCCCCAGGGACATTTTAAAAAGGGTGCGTTTTTCCGAGGTATTAATAACCGGGCTGTCCAGGACCAGTTTAAGCTCCGGTATCTGTTTCAGGCACTGGCCTATAAAATCCATGTCGGACTTCACGGTTTCCAGGATATCCTTTTCCCTGGACATCTCTATAATTGCTTTGGAATAGCGTACGGATATTTTGCTCTCGTTCATAAAAAGTATTGGAAAGGCTACATAAATCGTATATCGTGCAGGGTCCGGTCAATTAATTCTTTATGTTTATCCCCATCGGCCAGTTCACTGGCAAGAACTTTCTCGGCAATGGATACCGACAATTCCGCTACCTGTTTCTTAAGGTCGTTAATGGCTGCAGTCTTTTCATTTTTGATGCTTTCCCGCGCCTCATCCACCATTTTTTTGGATTCAATTTTTGCCAGATTTTTGGCATCCATGATCATGGATTCCTTAAGTTCACGGGCTTCTTTTATGATCTTTTCCCGTTCAAGGCGTGCTTCCATGAGAATTTTTTCATTGCTGGCTTCCAGTCTTGATACTTCCTGTTTTGCCTTGTCCGCTGCTTTTAATGCATTGGCAATGGAATCATCACGCTCTTTTATGGCATGCAATATCGGTTTCCAGGCAAATTTCTTCAGGATAAGAAAAACGGCAAGAAAACCAATAAAGGTCCATATGATTGTTCCGGTATCGGGTGTTAAGAGTCCCATATTACGAAGTGTTTGATTTCAGGCGGGATCCGGATCAACCATCCGGATCCCGGTTAAAAATTTAAAGTACAGCCATGAGGCAAATAATGACGCCAAAGAGAGAAACACTCTCCACCAGGGCGGCAGCAATGATCATATTTGTACGAATGTCGCCTGCGGCCTCAGGTTGCCGTGCAATAGCTTCCATGGCGCTTCCCCCGATACGCCCGATCCCTAAACCTGCACCAATGGCAGCAAGACCTGCTCCCAGGCCTCCTCCAAGTTTTGCCAGACCAGCAGCAGCTGCGGCTTGTAGAATGATTGATACCATAGAAAGTAGTTTATATTAAACAATAAAATCAGTGATGTTCTTCTTCAATCGCCATTCCAAAGTACAGCGACGACAAAAAAGTAAAAATAAAGGCCTGCAAAAAAGCGACCAGCAATTCAATAAAGGTCATGAAAATATTAAAGGAAATCGAAACGATTGAAACGCCATAGGCCAAACCGGCTGACATTTCCGAAAAGACATAAATCAGGCAGACAAATCCCATAATTATTATATGTCCGCCGGTTATGTTCGCAAACAAACGAATCATCAGCACAAAAGGCTTTGTAAAAACTCCGAGGAACTCAACCAGGGGCATAAGGGGGATGGGAATCTTGAGCCAGAGGGGCACTCCGGGGGTGTTGAAAATATGTTTCCAGTAATTCCGTGTTCCGTTGACCGTGGTGATAATAAAAGTAAAAAGGGCAAGGACAAAAGTAACGGAAATGTTTCCGGTAAGATTGGCTCCTCCGGGGGGAATCGGGATCAATCCAAGTAAATTGTTGATAAAGATGAAAAAGAACAAAGTAAGAAGATAGGGCATGTATTTCTCGTAATGTTTTTCACCGATAGAAGGCTTAATGACCTCGTCGCGCATGAAAAAAATAACCGGTTCAATAAAGGCCTGAAGACCGCTGGGCGGTTTTAACGGATTGCGCTTATAAGCTTTTGCCACCGTAAGGAATATCCAGAGGATGAGAAAAATGCCAAAGAAAAGTGCGGCCACATTTTTAGTGATTGACAGGTCAAGCGGAAGGCTTCCGTCTTCGGCAACGATTTTGCCTTTTTTTTCACCTTCTGTTTCCAGTGTATACCCTTTGTAGGTTTCATGTCCATGATGAAATTTCCCCGACATGAAAATGTCAAGACCTTTGGATTTGCTATAGAGAATAACAGGCAGCGGAATAGTGACATGGGTTTGGCCAATGGTAATAATATGCCATTCGTGCGCATTTCCGATATGGTCAAAAATAAAAGTTCCGGGCTCGAATTTTTCTTTGGCAGTGCCTTCGTGATTTTCAGCGGATTCCTTTTCCCCGGGCAGGGCAGCATTTTCATGTGCAGGCTGGGTTTCAATTGCCCCCAGAGAATGCAGCGACAAACCCATCAGCAGTAGACCACCCAGGAAACACCTTAACACTTGCATACGTTGGTACAATAAACTTTTAAAGGTATAAAACTAATTTAAAAAATTGCTATTTCTCTTCTTTTCTTTTTACGAGGGTTGTCAGCCAGTAGACCTCATAACCGGTATAAAGCAAATACAATATCATGGCTGAAACGGCAATGTTCACGGCTTCTTGTTTAAACAGCAGGATAACCGCAACGGCGGCAATCAGGTAAAGGATAAATTTAACACCGAAGAGGATCATAAATTGCTGGATGAAAACGGCATTTTCCTTTTTGTTGATCCTGGAAAAAATATAGAAAAACAAGCTGTTGAGCAGGAAAAAAAAGACCAGCATGGAGGGGAAGATGCTGGGATAATTCTTTTGAAGGGCAGAAGAGTATAGAAGCCATGCAGCCAGGGCAATGATACATGTAAGCAATACCAGACCTGCAAAGAATTTTCGTGTTTTTGCCTGCATTTTATTACCGGTTGAATTTTATAAGGTCCTTAATCATATAATAGATGGAAATCGCAACCGCTGCAAGGGATAAAACAATTGTGAACAAGGGGAACCGCAACTTCAGCCATTCGTCAAGTTTAATGCCGCCAAAAACTCCCACTCCGATGATGATCACCATCTGAAATGCCATGGTGGAGTATTTGGCAAAGCTGTCAAGCTTTTTTAGCTCCTTCGTTGGCTTTTTCAGATTCATTTGTTGTTGCAGTGGCATCCATGGACATGTTGCAGTTTCCGGTAAACTTTGCCCCGGGCTCAATCGCCAGTCTTCGTGTAGTAATATCGCCTTTCAGGGATGAAGTGGCTTTCATCGTCAGCAATTCAGAAACGTTTATTTTACCGTTAACCGAACCTTCCACAACGGTATTTTTGCAGGTAATTTCTCCTTTTATGGAGCCGGTTTCCCCAATTACCAGTTTGCCCTTGGTCTTTAAATTTCCGGTAAGCAGTCCGTCAATGCGAATATCACCATTGGTGGATACATCGCCGGTGATTTCGGTCCCGACACCTATCTGGTTTATTACATTGTTTTCGGTTTCGAGGATTTTTGCCATGACAGGAATTATTTTATGTAAATGAATACAGCGTTATGTTGCAGAAACAAAGATATACATTTCGAATCGATATTCGCTATTGTTTTTTTTAACATGAAAAAACCCGGAAAAGGGATTCCGGGAAGAATGGAAT
>JAGDMB010000183.1 GCA_017860375.1 Bacteroidota bacterium
CTCTGGGATTATAAATCCAATATGCGGGAGACTTTTACCGAAGTGGTGCGGGAACTGAATCTGACAAAGGTGCAGGAGCGTATTGATGAGTTTGTCACCCTGTTCGACAAAAACAACGACAAATACTGGATTGAATACCGCAAAGGATTGATAAGCAAAGAGTTTCTGCGAAAGAAGCGGTTCTCGGATTCCCTGGAATCCATTGGTATACACGATGAATCCATTATACCGCCTCTGGCTGAACTGTATCATCAGCGTGTATCCCGGAAAACCAATCTTTTTCCCGGTGTTCGCGAAACGCTGACCTACCTGAAAGGAAAGTACAATTTATATATTATCACCAACGGTTTTGTTGAGATACAGACCAACAAACTTGAAAGTTCAGCATTAAGCCATTATTTTAAAAGGATCTTCATGGCAGAGGCCACCGGTTTTCAGAAACCCGACAAACGGTTTTTTTATCATGCCCTTTCCACCGTAAATGCAAAAAAAGCCGAAAGCATCATGGTGGGCGATGATCTCGAAGCCGATATAGACGGGGCAAGAGATGCCGGTATAGATCAGGTGTTCTTCAATCCGACGGGCCTAAAGCATGAAGTGCAGACGACCTATGAAATAAGGTCGATAGAGGAACTGTGCAATCTTTTATAGATGAAATCCAGATACCGAACAAGGAATTTCGAAAACTGTTATTTTTTTCCTCCTCCTTCGGGTGATTTCGAGATGGCGTCGCGCATCTGTGTATCCGCTTCGATGTTCCGGAAACGGTAATAATCCATGATCCCCAGGTTGCCGGACCGGAAAGCTTCTGCCATGGCCAGCGGTACCTGCGCTTCTGCCTCGATGACCTTGGCACGTGCTTCCTGTGCCTTTGCTTTCATTTCCTGCTCAAGGGCGACCGCCATAGCACGTCTTTCCTCAGCCCTGGCCTGGGCAATATTTTTATCCGCGTTGGCCTGATCCATCTGTAAAACGGCACCGATGTTCTTGCCGACATCAATGTCCGCAATGTCTATGGAAAGGATCTCAAAAGCAGTTCCTGCATCCAGACCTTTATCCAGTACAACCTTGGAGATATTGTCGGGATTTTCCAGCACCTCTTTGTGTGATTTGGCTGAACCAATGGATGAAACAATGCCTTCACCCACGCGGGCCAGCACGGTTTCTTCACCGGCGCCACCGACCAGCTGGCGTATGTTAGCCCTGACCGTGACGCGGGCCTTGCATATCAGCTGGATACCATCCTTAGCCACAGCGGTAACGGCAGGCGTATTGATCACTTTCGGATTCACCGACATCTGAACAGCCTCCAGCACATTGCGGCCTGCAAGGTCAATGGCGGTTGCGGCTTTAAAATCAAGGTTGATGTTTGCCTTATCGGCGGAGATCAGCGCATTGATCACGGATCGTACGTTGCCTCCTGCAAGATAATGGGCTTCGAGTTCATCGGTCTTGAGGGATAAACCCGCTTTGGTGGCGCTGACCAGCCCATTGATTATTGTGCCAGGGGGCACCTTTCGGATGCGCATGCCTATCAGCTGGCCGATGGGCACATAAACCCGCGCAAAAACAGCACTAAACCACAATCCCAGCGGTATGAAATAAAAAAACAACCAGATAAAAACGATGATCAGAACGATAATCACAACCCACAATAGAATTCCTCCAGACATAATGTTCAGGTTTTAGGTTTAACAATTAATTGATTGCGTGAAATTTTAATGACTTCAACTTCGGTGTCCTCGTGAATGTAGCCCGATACAGACTTTGCCTCGCAGGTGAGTTCGTTTACCCTTACTTTGCCCATCGGATTCAAACGGGTAATGGTTCTGCCGGTATCCCCGCTTTTTATTTTCCCGGGTTCAATGGTAACCATACGGCTGTCAATGCTGGCAGACAGACCCATTTTCCTCCAGGTTTTTCGGCGGAAAGCGAGCAGTATGCTCAGTACCGAAGCCGCCACGGTGGCTGCGAGTGTGATGTGTCCCGCCGTATTCCCAAGCGACACATAAGAAGAGATCACACCGCCTATAAGGCAGAGAAATCCGGCGATACCAAATACCGATACTCCGGGAATTACCAGGAATTCAATTAACAGCAATACAATACCCGCAATAATGATTAAAACTATGGCAACAACTGACATCAGGAACCGTTTTGATTATTCGATAGTAGCGCTCAATCCCTTTGCCGTCAACCCTTCCATGTAAGGTTTCAGGAAATCAAACGATCCTTTCTTTATATCGCATTGACCTTTAAAATGGACCAGGTATGTGCATTGCTCAGCCTGTACCGTATCCATATCGCATATTTCAACAAGGCAGTCAATAACAAAATCAAAGGAATGGAAATCGTCGTTATGCAGAACAAGAAAACGACCTTCTCCGGATTTTTGGTCCGTTAATTCTTCGAATTCAGGCTTCGTACTATGCACTTCTTTGTTTTTCATTTCCGCATCAATAATATAAAGTGGAACAACCGGATTGAATTGATTGTCCCAAATTTATGAAAAACTTTGTTCAATCTACAATCTCAGACCGGCAAATTCAATCTCTTTGGCCTTTTCTGTGGTAATGGGCTTTGCATCATAATATGCAACGACAAAGGCATCGGGGAATCCATTGTTCCTCACTTTTTCCAGGGCAGCTGTAACGGATTCCAAGCTTGGAAAATCCCCCGTATAGTATTTGACCACATTTTTTTCCGGCAGGTTTTCCGCATATATCGGGTTGAGTCCGCCGAAGTCTTCGGCTTCCCTGGGCTTACTGAATACTCCGAGCTGGATCCGGTACACAAGGCCGGAGATTCCTTCAGGCAGGGATTGAATCCGTGAGGTTTCCCCGGAAGGAACCGAATTATCCTTTTCACGGACAGAAGAATCATCAGAAGGTTGCCTCGTTTCTGTGACGGACTCCGTCACGGTGTCTTCACCGCCGGGATAAACAGCCGTATCCTGAACCTTATACTGGTATACTTTAATACCATTGACTTCCCTGATCATGACCATGTTGGATTCCTGCCGCGAAAAAGAATCGCTCCGGGCTTTTATTTTTTCGGCTTCCAGAAATCGTTCATCGGCCAGACGCTGAATTTTTTTGGCTTCTCTTTCATAATTCAGGATATCCGTAATCATTTGCTTTCTGACTTCATCATCCGGTATTTCCTTTGCCAGGATACGTTTATCCCTTGCCATGCGTGACAGGGAATCAGCCTTTAACTGGAGCTGCAATGCTTCGGCAATGAGGATATTGTATTCATTTTTGTTGAACGCAATCGGGGTTGTCACGTCTTCGGCAGAGTCGGGCATGGAAAGAAATCCCTCCGGACCGGTGGGGATGGATTCGGAACTTGCAGCCGCCTCTTTTGTAATATGCAATGCCGACATTTCCCTGATCTCATCTGCGTTTAGAAGCGGTGTGCCGGCTTCGTTTTCATTAAAACCAATGCGATAAAGCATGACCATTCCAGGTCCTGTATTGCGATTGGAGGCAAACTGGGCCGACTGCCCCAGATCATCCATGACCAGCATATAATCATCGTAGGGAGAATTGATCGGAAAGCCTATATTCTCAGGCTTTGACCATGTTCTGGTATTCCAGTCATAGGTCGATTTGAAAATATCCAGACCGCCCATACTGGAATGTCCTTCCGAACTAAAATACAACGTGGATGAACGGACATCAAAGTAAGGAAAATCCTCATCTCCTGCTGTGTTAATCATGGCGCCAAGCGGCTCCGGAAGACTCCATGTCTTATTGTTGATATTTCGGATACGGAAGATTTCCTTTCCCTTTTTTCCGGTTTCCTCATATCCCGAAACATACACATATTCATTGATTTCCGTGTAAGCAGGCAGCACCATCAGGGAACTGAAATTCATTTTCTGATCCGCTTTCGAATTGAATTCAACGGGTTTCCGGATAACCTTCCCGTTGGTGCTTATGGAATAGGCATTTTCGAGCTGGTAAACCGGCGTAATACCCGAACTTTTCACGGTAAAGGATTTGGCCTTCCGCGTCAGATTGCTGCCGTTTTTGGCCATTTCAATCAGACGCTGCACTTCCAGCCTGCGGATATCGCTTTTTTTCCCAAGGGTAAGAAAACGCGAATAGGCCTTAACCGCATCATCGAAATCATAATGCAAATGATACGCGCGCCCGAGGTAGAAGGTGGCCAGGGGATTTTCCCTGTCCGCAGATGCCTGCCGCAACAGGTCAATCAACACTTCGGGTTCCTGGTTGAGGTTCAGCAGGCACAGGGCTGTCCGGTACCGATAATCCGGATCCTTGGGATAGATGTCTAAAAGCTCCCGGTACAGGGGAAGGGCATGGGAATAATCCTTTTTTATAAAACATTCGTCTGCCTTGCTCTTCAGGGAAGCCTTAACCGAATCCTGTCCAAAGCAGGGAAAGAAAACAAACATGAAGAACCCGCACAACCACACTTTTCCCATCTGTCGTTTTATTGAATTCATAAAGGATATCGTATTACCGGTCGTCCAAATTAGCAATTCATTTATGAAATGATTAAAAGATTTTTCAATATTTACTCACAGTGTGGCATAAAAAATTTTAACTTCGCAGCGCAATAAAAAAATAAACATTTATCTATGAGAACTTTTGCTATTTCGATGCTGGTAATTACCGGTACAATTTTTTTCACATCATGCAATAAAAAGAAAGATTATTCAGATGTAAAGCTCAAAACTGAAGTGGATACGGCAAGTTATTACCTTGGCGTATTTTGGGGCAAGAATGCACAGAACGGCGGTCTCGATGAACTCAATTACGATGCGCTTGTAAAAGGAGTTCAGGCATCCATGGAAAAGGATACCACGGTTCCTCCGACCTATGTGATGCAAAGCTTCCTTCAGCTTTATTCGGTTAAAAAGATGTTCAAGGAATACAAAGCCGAAAATGAAAAATTTCTTGATGAAAATGCAAAGAAGGACAGTGTACAGACCCTTCCAAGTGGTTTGCAGTATATTGTTCTGACGGAGGGCACCGGTCCGAAACCCACCGCACAAGATACCGTAACGGTCAATTATATCGGAAAGACCATTGACGGTGCGGAATTTGATAATTCATTCAAAAGAGGGGCCCCGGCTGTTTTTAATCTTTCGGGTGTGATCAAGGGCTGGACGGAAGGTCTTCAGCTGATGAATGCAGGCTCGAAATACAGGTTCTTCATTCCCTATCAGCTTGGATATGGTGAAATGGGATCGCAGCGGATAAAACCGTATTCCACGCTGATCTTTGATGTGGAATTGTTGAATGTAAAACCCGGTAACTAAACTTTTATTTCAGAACAGAAGCGGTTCTGAAACTGAAAAGCCCCCCCGCGCTAATCGCGGGGGGGCTTTTTTCATGGATTGACTTTGCAATCCTTTTTTCCGGGTTTCAGGGCTTTTCTTTATAGGTATCCTTCTTCCATTTCAGCGTGCTGAGCAGGAAGTCCAGGCTTAACAGCAGCAACAAACCTGCAAGGCCAAACAACAAAGGTTTCGGTACCTGAAAGTCAAAGTGGAAGGAAAGGCTCAGGTTGTGAAAGGAAGGGAGAAAAGGTTCCGCAATGAAGCGGCTGTTGCCGCTGATTTCTCCGTTTCTGCCAGTAAGCAGGAAAAGAACAATCAGGGCAATGGCAGCACCTCCGATAAGGACCCATCCCCTTTTGCTGATAACGGGATTGAAATCCGGCG
>JAGDMB010000184.1 GCA_017860375.1 Bacteroidota bacterium
AGCGCGGAATTTTGCATACGATATAATCCAGCGCGGGTTCAAAAAAAGCGGAGGTAGTTTTGGTGATGGAATTTTTTATTTCGTGCAGACCATATCCGACAGCAAGTTTTGCGGCAACAAATGCCAACGGATAACCGGTTGCTTTTGATGCCAGGGCACTGGATCTTGAAAGGCGCGCATTTACTTCAATTACCCGGTAATCTTCCGAATTTGGATCAAGGGCGTACTGTATGTTGCATTCACCGATGATACCGATATGCCGGATAATCTTAATGGCCAACTGACGCAGGTTATGGTATTCAGCATTTGTAAGCGTCTGTGAGGGCGCAACCACAATACTTTCACCGGTGTGGATTCCAAGGGGATCAAAATTCTCCATGTTGCAAACGGTGATGCAATTGTCGTACACATCACGCACTACTTCGTATTCAACTTCTTTCCAGCCTTTCAGGGATTTTTCAACCAGGATCTGCGGAGCATAGGAGAAGGCTTTGTCGGCCATCCGGATCAGTTCGGTTTCATTGTTGCAGAACCCGCTTCCCTGTCCGCCCAATGTATAGGCTGCCCTGATGATCACCGGGTAACCCAGTACGGCGACGGCCCTGATGGCATCGTCGGTTGAGGTAACGGCCATGCTTTGAATAGTCTGAACCTGGATCTCGTTTAATTTTTTCACGAAAAGATCGCGGTCCTCCGTATCCATAATGGCCTGAACGGGGGTTCCCAGAACGCGTACCTTGTTTTTCGAAAGAATGCCCTGCCGGTATAGTTCAATGCCGCAATTCAAAGCAGTCTGTCCTCCAAATGACAACAGGATGCCATCGGGTTTCTCCTTTTCAATGATCTTTTCAACGAAATAGGGTGTTACCGGTAAAAAATAGATCCTGTCTGCTATTCCCTCGGAAGTCTGTACCGTGGCAATATTCGGATTGATCAGAACGGTAAAGATGCCTTCTTCCTTAAGTGCTTTTAATGCCTGCGAGCCCGAATAGTCAAATTCACCTGCTTCACCGATCTTGAGTGCCCCGGATCCGAGGAGGATTACCTTCTTAATCGATTTGTCCATACCTGATTCGTATCCTGAAAAAAACTCCGAATAAAGTTGGCGCAAAAGTACAATTATTTTTAAATTGTACTTGCATATTTATAAATTTATGTATATATTTGCATAATAAATGTATAATTATTCATCATGGGAAACCGAACAGAGCGATTGCTAACCATCCGTCACCTTATTTCTTCAAAAAAGGTTTCCAGCCAGGAAGAATTACTGAGCCTGCTGGAAGAAAAAGGTCTTGCCTATACACAGGCAACATTGTCACGGGATTTGAAGTTCCTGAAAGTGAACAAAATTTCGGATAACGAAAAAGGGTATATTTATGAATTACCGGATCAGCACAGTAGTCCGGGCCATGAAATGGCAGAAAGTTATGCCGCTCAGGGTTTTGTTTCCATAAAGTTTGCGAATAAACTGGGCGTAATCAGAACCCTTCCGGGATATGCCCCGAGCATTGCATCACTGATCGATCAGGCCAGTCCATTTGAAATTATCGGAACGCTGGCAGGGGACGATACGATCCTGTTGATTCCTCATGAAAATGTGTCCGAACAAGATATCATTAATACACTGATACTTATAATACCTGAATTAAAGAATAAGATACGATAATCAACTCAATACGACCGGGAAAATGAACAAAGGGAAAATAATTCTGGCATACAGCGGAGGACTTGATACTTCCGTAATTCTGAAATGGCTCATTGAAAAGGGTTACGAAGTAATTGCCTATGTGGCGGATGTCGGACAGGATGACGATTTTGAAGAAGTGAAGAAAAAGGCGCTTAAAGTCGGGGCATCCAAGGTATTTATTAAGGATCTCCGGGAAGAATTTGTTTCGGATTATATATTCCCCGCACTGAAGGCAAATGCGGTCTATGAAAATCAGTATCTTTTGGGAACCGCTCTTGCCAGACCTTTGATTGCAAAACATCAGATTGGGATTGCAGAACAGGAAAAGGCCGAGATCGTATCCCACGGAGCCACGGGAAAAGGCAACGATCAGGTTCGCTTTGAATTATCCTATTACGCGCTGAATCCCAAAATTAAAATTCTTTCTCCCTGGAAGACGCAGGAATTTCTGGATCAGTTTAAAGGCAGGACCGATATGCTTGCTTATGCAAAGAAGCAAAACATTCCCGTAAAAGCAACTGCTTCGAAGCCTTACAGTGAAGACGACAACCTCATGCATATCAGTCATGAAGCCGGTATCCTGGAGGATCCGAAATACAAGGCCGAAAAGGATATGTTTACCAAAATGGTGGCCCCGCAGGATGCTCCTGATAAAGAGACCCATCTGGAAATACATTTTAAAGACGGGCTTCCGGTGAAAGTTATAAACAGGGACGATAACAGGTTGTACAGCAAGCCACTGGAATTATTCATGTTCCTTAATAAGGTCGGGGGTCAAAACGGGATCGGCTTGCTCGATATGGTAGAGAACCGGTTCGTCGGAATTAAATCGAGGGGAGTGTATGAAACGCCGGCAGGGACTATTCTTTTAAAAGCGCACATGGACATCGAAGGCATTGCAATGGACCGCGAAGTGATGCGCCTGCGAAACATGTTGTCTCCTGTTTTTTCTGAGCTGGTATACAATGGATTCTGGTTCAGCCCCGAAATGGATTTTCTCAGGGCAGCCATTGACAAAAGCCAGGAATTCATCGATGGAATTGTGTATCTCACCTTGTATAAAGGCAATGTTATTATTGACGGAAGGGAATCTCCCAGTTCACTTTATGATAAAGAACTTTCCAGTATGGATATTGAAGGAGGGTTTGATCAGAAGGACAGTTCCGGGTTTATTAAGATTAACGCCATTCGTTTAATGGCTCATAACGCAATAATCAGAAAAAAAGGCAAGGTTCTTTAGGCGTTTTGCCGGGGAATTTGTTATCCATTGAGGAATAACGCACTTCCTTTACGGGAATAGAATGCACACGAATGAAACTCTGGGAAAAAGGCATAGAATTTAACAAGCAGGTCGAAAAATTCACCGTCGGAAAAGACAGGGAACTCGACGTGTTGCTGGCTCCTTTTGATATCCTGGGTTCGCTGGCACATGCCGCAATGCTTGAAAAAGCAGGCCTGATTTCCGAAGCCGACGGCACAGCGCTCACATCCGCACTGGTCGATCTCTATCATTCCATTGAGAAAGACGGATTTGTGATAGAAGAAGGCGTGGAAGATGTGCATTCACAGGTTGAATTGCTGCTCACCCGCCAACTGGGTGAAGCCGGCAAGCGGATACATACGGCACGATCCAGAAATGATCAGGTTTTGCTCGATATAAAACTTTACATCCGTCACGAGATCCGGCAGATCGTGGAGATCACCGGAAAATTCTTTGCTACCTTACAACAGAAAAGTGAAGCGGTAAAAACGATATTGATGCCCGGCTATACCCATTTGCAGATCGCCATGCCTTCCTCCTTTGGTTTGTGGTTTGGTGCCTATGCAGAAAGCCTGGTTGATGATATGCAACTGCTCCTTGCGGCTTACCGTATCGCAAATCAGAATCCGCTGGGTTCCGCTGCCGGATACGGATCCTCTTTTCCCATAAACCGTCAGCTCACAACGGATCTTCTGGGATTTGACTCCATGAATTACAATGCGGTATATGCACAAATGGGCCGCGGAAAAGTGGAGAGAATAGTTGCTTTTGCCTTGGCTTCCGTGGCCTCAACCCTATCAAAAATGGCGGTTGATGTGTGCCTTTACGTGAACCAGAATTTCGGATTTTTTAAAATACCCGATGCCTATACCACGGGTTCCAGCATTATGCCGCACAAAAAGAATCCGGATGTGTTTGAACTGATCCGTGCGAAATGCAACCGGATTCAAAGCCTGCCGACCGAGATCGCCTTTATCGGCAACAACCTTCCTTCGGGTTATTTCAGGGATATGCAGATCATCAAGGAAGTGTTTCTTCCTGCGTTTGATGAACTGAAGAACTGCCTGTTCATGGCGGATAAGGTGACAAAGGAACTGGAGGTCAATAAAAATATACTGGATGACGAGCGGTATACCTATTTATTCAGCGTGGAGGAAGTGAATAAACTGGTGGCAGAAGGTATCCCTTTCCGGGATGCATACAAAAAAATTGCCGAAGCCATACAAAACGGATCGTATAATCCGTCGGTGAAAGTGGCGCATACCCATGAAGGGAGTATGGGAAACCTGTGCAACGATAAAATTGCGATCCGGATGGAAAGGGTCGTGGAGGAATTCAATTTTCAAAAAATGGATGAAGCTGTCAATGCCCTGCTGAAGAATGGAAAAAAATAAAAAACGAATCCGCATCGTGGTGCGGATTGAAGTAGCTACTCTTATCAATCGCGACGGCAAAATTAACCGGAGAAAAATGGACCGGCTTGCCATGGTATTGTCCGATTTAAATAACAGCGGAAAACAGATTATTGTCGTTTCTTCCGGGGCTATTGTGCTGGGATCGGAAAAGCTGAAGCTTCCCTCCATACCCCCTTCAAAAATTGACATGCAGGCACTGGCTGCGGTGGGTCAGGCTGAGCTTATCCGCTCCTATCAGCGCTCTTTTGATGAATACGGTCAGATCGTGGCCCAGGTGCTGGTGACCAGTGACATCGTGGACTATCCTCAGCGTGTGGAGAATACGCGAAACACATTCGATATGCTTCTTTCCATGAATATCATCCCCATTGTTAACGAAAACGATGCTGTATCCACCACCGATATTGAGCTGGAAGATAATTATCCCCTGGCTTTAAAAATTGCCAATATTACCGGGGCCGATATCATCGTGATCAAATCACAGGAAAACGGAAATTACGGTATTGTTACGGGAAACGAAAAACCGGTCATTCAGGTTGAAAATGAAATCAGCCTTCAGGAAAAGATCGATGCGTTGTTCGGCCGGAATGCCTCTTCTGCGGTTTTTCCAGCCACTGTAGTATTTCCTGCTACAATGAACGAGATTTATTCCCTATAATGAATGGGTCCATGAAATTCAGGGAAAATTTGAGAACCAAAAAACGGATCGTGATCAAGATCGGGACGTCTTCCTTGTCTTTTGCCGGCGGGAGGATAAACTTTCACCGGATTGAAAAACTGGCCCGGGTATTAAGCCTGCTGAGAAAGAATGGATCGCAGGTACTTTTAGTGACCTCCGGAGCTATAGCGGTGGGGGCCGCCAGGATAGGCATGACCGAACGACCCAGGGAACTTGCCCGGAAACAGGCTTTGGCGGCTATCGGGCAGGCCGAGCTTATTAAAATATACCAGAAGTTTTTTGAGGAGAATAATCAGCTGGTTGCCCAGGTTCTGCTTACCAAGGATGTCGTAACCATTCCGGAACTGAACCGGAACGCCAGGAGAACCCTTGCAAGGCTTTTAAAAATGGAACTTATTCCCATCATCAATGAGAATGATACCATAGCAACCAATGAAATTGAATTCGGCGACAATGATACGCTGTCGGCCATTGTAGCCTGCCTTGTCGAAGCAGACCTGCTGATCATCCTTTCGGATATAGATGGCCTCTATTCGGCGGATCCGCGTACGGATCCTTCGGCGGAAATCATCCATACGGTGAAGGAAATTACGCCCGAACTTGAAAAACTGGCTTCCGGTGCGGGCAGTTCATTCAGTACAGGCGGCATGGT
>JAGDMB010000185.1 GCA_017860375.1 Bacteroidota bacterium
AAAATTTAGGAATTTCTGTCATGAAAGAGGATGAAAGTCAGGAAATCCTTACGGAGGAGTATAATAAATAGTTAAATATTTAAGGATCAATGGATTGAAATCACATCTTGCCTAATCCATAGGGTATACCCATTTAGTTTTTGATTTTTGATTCCATCGTTTTAATGGCTTTTAAAGCATTTTCAGCATCTTTCAATACCGATTCACCCGTATTCATTTGCGGGTATTCTTTTAAGATCTGCAATCCCATTTTATAATACCGGATCGAATTCAGGTAATCACCCTGCTGCATCAAAACATATGCATAGCTATCATACGTATTATAGGAATATGGAAATTCAATCCTATTGACCTCAAATACTTTTAGTGCCTCATCGGGCATATTAAATTTAAAAAGCAACTCGATACCCAACTTGTTTAATTCAGATTCTTCAAAATTAAAGTGTTCAAAATCTGAAGCTTTGATTCTGTAATACTCCTCAATGGCCTTTTCAATTCCATTCTGACCTGTTGTGTATCCCATTTGTTGCGCAATTGATTTTTTAGGGATCTGAACTTCTTCATCATACAGGATGGAGATAATCTGCTGACCAATGGCAGGTGCATAGGCAGAGCCAATATACGTATCGGTTCTGTTGTTTTTTAATACAATAACCAAAATGCTGTCTCTTTCAATGCGTGCCATATACGAACCAAATCCATTAATACTACCTGCATGGGAAATAACAGGAATTGTATCGTGATGGTTTGATATTATCTTTTTCCCTAACTCCCAGCCGCAGCCATAAGAACCCTGTTTGGAAGGGGTAATCATTTTCGTATACAGATCTCCTGAAATGAGTTCCCCGTCATACAATGCCTTATCAAATCTGCAAAGATCATCCGCATTTGAAATCAGTCCTCCGGGTCCCACAGTATAGGAGGGATCAAAATACGAAGCGTTTTCATATCCGCTCAACAATTTATATTCGTATCCTTTCGAAAGATTGCGTTCAATTTTGGCTGCATTGCACTGGCTTGTATTCTTCATTTCCAACGGATCAAAGATACGCTCAGCCAACAATCGGTCAAAGGGTTTATTTGTAACTCTTTCAGCAATATAAGCCAATAAATTATACGCCAGGTTGCTATAATGAAATCCGGTGCCCGGCTCAAAGTATAAATCAGATCCTTCGGCATATCTGACCATATCGTGGAGACTGTGATATAACCGTTCCTGAATGGCTTCTTTTTCAGGGTCAAGATTTTGTAAAATTCCGGAAGTATGGGTAAGCAACTGTTCAATAGTAATGCTGTCTCCTTTTTTTCCAAGGTAATCCGGAATATAATCTGTGATTTTTCCATCCAGCCTGATCATTCCTTCATCGGTCAATTGCAGTATAATCATCGCCGTAAAAGGTTTTGAAAGGGAAGCGATTCGAAATTTCATGTCAGTCGTCATGGGAACATTCAATTCCCGATCGGCAATTCCGTATGCTTTCTTAATAATGATTTTCCCTTTTTCAGAAACCAGGACTACTCCATTGAAACAATCTGCATGATAGTATGCACTGATCAGGGAATCAATTTTCTCCTGTTTGGTTTGTGCAACTGCAGAAGTGCAAGTGCTCAATCCGAGCAATATGATGATAAGATTCACTTTGGTTTTCATACCTGTGTTTATTGCAAAGACGGATTCTTTTATTCATCGATGCATCATTCAGACTTGATTTGCAAAAACTGAATGGGCTATAGGAAATCCTCTGGATTATGCCGATCAATGTATTTACTTTGTATTGGCTCAAATGAACGGCAAAGATTATCTTTACGTTAAATCGGATAACCATGAAAAAATTATTCTGGATTTTGTGGCTAATTGTTTTACTTACCGGTACTGCTTTCGCACAACCAGGGAAAGGTCAGGTTGAACTGTCAAAAGTGCCTGTTCCTGCGGGACATCACCTGTCTGAATATACCTTTGACCTTCCGGTGGATCCCACCAGCTGGAACAACCAGCAACCGGGACTCCATGCGGCTTTTGGGTCGACTGACGCGTTATACCTGCGATGTGAGGTACCTGCCGTAAATCAGGAATCACTGATGTGGGAAGAGAGCGGATGGATGGGTGACCGCCTGAATGCACAGGTTTTAGTATGGTCACCCGATACCCTTGAACAGATACGATTCAATGTCAGTGATTTGATATCGGACGATGGATCCGTGATCAGCCGGGACAATATTAAACTGAACATGGTCCGTTATGTATTGTCCAATTTTCATTACGGGGCTACCAATTTTAGCTGTGATACGCCGGCCGATAGCGTCTGGCTGATGCCGGATCGTTTTGAAACTCTTAAGCGGTTCGACCTGCCAGGAAAAACGGTAAGGCCTGTATGGGTTGCCTTTGACATTCCACGGAATGTAAAACCCGGCAAATATCATGGCACCATTGAAATCAATTCCCTGAAAAACAAAGTTACCCTTAAGGTGAGCGTAACTGTCCGGAAACAGGTACTTCCCGATCCGCATGAATGGAAATTCCGCCTTGACCTGTGGCAAAATCCATGGATCATTGCCTGGTATTATAATATTGAGCCATGGTCGGCCGAGCACAAAGCATTGCTGAAAAAGCACCTTAGACTGTATGCCGACGCCGGAGGAAAATACATAACCACCTATGCAGTCCATTCTCCCTGGGCAGATAATTCCTATCAGATTGAAGAAACCATGATCGACTGGATCAAAAGGACTGACGGCTCCTGGAAGTTCGATTATTCCATATTTGACCAGTACGTGGAACTGGCCATGGAAACCGGGATTGATGAAGCAATCACAATTTATTCGCCAATCCCCTGGGGTTACCGGTTCCGGTACCTGGATGAGAAAACAGGCAACTATGTTTATGAGGAATGGTCGCCGGTTTCGGAACAATTTAAAACAGTTTGGAATCTTTTCCTGGATGATCTGAAAATGCACCTGACAGAAAAGGGCTGGTTTAAAAAAACCTACCTTGGAATAAATGAAAATTCGCTGGATGTTACACTGGCCGCCATCAAAGTGATCAAAGAACATTCGAAGGAATGGAAAATCACGTATGCGGGAGACTGGCATCCGGAGCTTTCCCCCCTGCTTGATGATTACTCGCCCGTAATCACCAGCGAACCCAGCCCGGATGAATTGAAGGAGCGATCAGCCAGGGGGTTTACTACCACCTTTTATGTTTGCTGTAATCCGCCCCGTCCGAATACTTTTGTTTTCTCCCATCCTGTTGAAGCCAGATTTATCAGCTGGTATGCCCTGGCCTACGGATATAACGGGTTCTTACGGTGGGCATACGATGCCTGGCCAGCTGATCCGGTACGCGATGCAAGGCATATTTTTTGGCCCGCGGGAGATTGTTTCCTGGTTTATCCGGGTGCCAACAGCAGTATACGATTCGAGAAACTCAGGGAAGGGATTGCAGATTATGAAAAGGTCATCATCCTCAGGGAGCTGGCTTCAAAATCAAATGATGAAAATGTTATACGACTCATGCATGATCTGGATGTCCTTCTTGATACCTTTGCTTTCGAACGGGATTACAGCAAGCGCAATTTCAATGCGGATGACATGAAAGAGGCTTTGCAAAAAAGTAAAACCATCCTTGATAATTTAAGTATTTTTTTGGAGCATTAATTTTTAAAAACCACGAAATGAGGATATGTATTGTCGGTTTTCTGGTGAATATTGTATTAACTGCCGGATTTGGGCAAGGCAATTCGCCCAGGTTGAAGTGTACCGAATATGAGAACTGGGTGCTTACCCATCAATTGGTACCAGCGGGTCCTATCCCAGCCGTCTTTGATCCAAACGGTGTGTATCCCTATGTTAGTTTTTCAGAAACGGCAAATCGGCCGGTTCCTCAAAAATACAGGTACATTACCCTTGAAAATGAGCAGATCAAAGTCACACTATGCCCCGACCTGGGGGGAAAGGTGACTTCGATGATTTATAAGCCTTCCGGCAGGGAGGTTTTGTATGTTCCTGACGTAATCCGTCCTACCCGTATACTTCCGCGGTTTTATTTTGTAGCAGGTGGCATCGAAGTGAGTTTTCCGATATCGCATTCACCTGTACAAAATGATAAAGTAATGTACCAAATTGAAAAAACAGACGGACGAATTTATATCACATGCGGTGAGCGCGAATTGAGATTCGGCATGCAATGGTCGGTAGAATATTCCCTGGGACCTGACGAGAATTTCCTGACGGAACGGGTCGTTTTTTATAACCCGGGGACGAAAGGGTATCCCTGGATGTCGTGGTCAAATGCAGCCTTACCTGCAGGACCGGATACCGAATTTGATTTCCCCGATGGGAAAGTACTGTCGCATTCATCGGAAATGGATACCATGGACTGGAAAAAGGAAGGTCCGGTTTGTGAAGCCGATATCAAAGAAATGACCGGATTCTTTTGGATAACCCATAATACCAATGCTTTTGGTGTTTTCACTCCATCCCTTGGAACCGGGCTATACCATGTGGCAGATGAAAGAATTTCACCCGGCATGAAACTCTGGAGCTATGGTAGTGGGGAGGACAGCACATGGTCTACACTGAGCACGGCCAGCCATACTCCCTATGTTGAAATGCAGGGCGGACCAATCAGAGATCAATCCATCAAACTGGAATTACAGCCAAAGGAAATCCATACGCACACCGAATATTGGATACCGGTTGACAGGGTGATGAATATTCAGACCCTGAAGGTTCCTCCGGTAAAATTAAGACCACTGAGTGCGGTTCCTTTGTTTTCGTGGGCAAGGCCCGATGAAGTTAAGGTGTGGAATGATTTACAGAAGGCTTATCTGGAAAAAGACAGTGTACCCGATCCGCCTCAGATACAAAGAAATTGCTGGGCTCCGTCTGGTATGGAAGGTCTGGGACCGGTCTTCGAATGGGCTATTGAAAATTCACATGCAGATCAATCCGATATATGGAAATTTTACTACGGAACCTGGACAGCAGGATGTGGAGATTCAGCAAATGCAATCAGGATATTATCCCAAACCAGTACAGGTATTGCCAGGGCAGTTCTGGCCCGCTTGCTCAGACTCAGAGGTGATAACCGGGGTGCGGTTCAGGCCTATAATTCAATTGAAGAACGCTGGCTTCAGCTTCATCCACAGGTGGTGGTTGAACGGGACAAAGCCCTGAGAAATATCGGCAAGGAGAAACTGAAGGAACGCAAAGCCTGGTTAGACCAGGTAGATGCATTGCAGGATGAATGGGTGCTTGAACGTAAAGTACAGTTGTTGATCGACATGGGTGAAATCATACAAGCGAAAACGCTATTGTTATCCATTCCGTTTCAAAAGGTTCATCAAACCTACACACGTACAAACCTGTGGTTTCAGATATGCGATCTGCTAAAAGAACCACGGCTCCCGATACCCGAACAGCTGGGTGAAGATCGCCTTGCCAATTTTGGAGCCTATCGTGAATTTGAGTAAAGCTGATTTCTGCTATACCTTTTTCAATGTGCCTCAGCAATTGCAACGTAAATAATCCAATATGCCTTTAAAACAAAAATATGGTCCGCTGGCAATGGTAGCCGGTGCCTCTGAAGGGATCGGGGCAGCCTTTTCCAAAACTCTGGCAGCAGCCGGAATGGATCTTATCCTTATTGCCCGACGAAAGGAGCCACTCAATGAACTGGCTGCTTTGTTAAGGAACAC
>JAGDMB010000186.1 GCA_017860375.1 Bacteroidota bacterium
CAGGAATATTTGATTCATGGGTTGAAGGAATAAAATGAATCTTCTCACGGAAGTTGGTAATCCGTGCCATTTCAGTCAGGTAGTAATAGGTTACCGAATCTTCAATGATGATGTTGTTTTTTTGCTGAATGAGCTGCTGATCGTAAAGCTTTGCGCCCATCAGTGAATAAATGGGTGTAAGCGTATCGGTAGATGCTTCGTGAAGGGAGTTGGCATCAATAATTACCGTTTCGCTGCGTTCATCATCTGCATTGACACGTTGTATGGCCAGTATCCGGTATAACTTTGACGAGTCTACCAAATGAGGAGAATGGGTACAGTAAATGATCTGCATTTTATCCTTCAGGTCTTCGAATACTTTTAGGACATCTTCCTGCGCCCGGGCGTGCAGACTTAATCCGGGTTCATCAATCAGCAAAACCCGGTTAACATGATTTTTCCTGGCCGTCGCCTTTAGCTCAAGATAAAAGGAAAGGAACCAGCGGACGCCACGGCTTCTTTGTTTCGGATAAAGCCTCTCCGTCCTGTCCTTAATCCAGAATTCCAGGTAGGGTTTGCCGCTCTTTTCAGGTACAGTGAAATCGTAATGCTCAAGTTCAAAATTAAGTCTGATTTTATTGTCCTTTCCAACATTCTGACTCCAGTAATCCTGAAAATCAATGGTAATGTCGCTGTTCAGGTTTTCAATTTTCTGCTTCAGGATACGCTGATTTTTCTCGCGGAAAAATTCCGCATTTAACCCGGCTATTTTAAGAAAGTTCTGGGCGGCTTTGTATCCTTCAACGGTCCCGCTGTCATTCAGAAGATCTTCAAGGTCAATTTTGTTTGGCAAAAGACTGCTGAAGTCTTCAAAAAACTCGAAGATGGGAATATTGGCAAACATGGCTTCTGCAATATCCTCCAATGACAAATACCGTCTTTCGTTTTCAATTTCAATGGTTGCATCCACTTCGGCATCATGGTATCGGTTTCCATCCAGCACAAGCGATGCGATCTTTTTCTTCACCAGCAGCAATTCATGATTTTCCTTTGAGGTTTTCTGCATCTGATGGTACTCAGATCGTAACTGTTCAAGGCGTTGAGCGCTGTTGCGACGCTCTTTCTCATGGGAACACAAATCATAATAATGCTCCAGATCACGAAGCTGGATGTATTTCAGGGCAATCTGCTCATCCAGCTGCTTGGTCTGTTCGAATAATTCGGTATAGGTTTTGCAAACGCTGACCTTTTCGGATATCTCCTGCGTAAGCAGCTTTTTTGCATCAAAAACCTGAAGTTTATCGTTAAAATCCTTTTCTTTTTCCTCAAACAGAACTTTAATTTTTTCGAATTCCTGCTGGGCCATGATCTGCAAATCAGGTTTTTTACTTTTCTGAATGGCCTTCCTGGCGTCCTCAAGCTGCTGGGCAATTTCGGTCAGCATTTTACGGGATTCCTGCTTGGCCCTGTCGGCCAATTCCATTTCCCTGATCACCATGTTTGTAGCACTGTACAGATCGGTAATTGCCTTGCTTATCTTGGACTCTTCTTCTTTTTTCTGCTCTTCAGCCAGTTCGAAATACTTCAGGATGGAGGATTCGGAAATACTCAGTTTGTTTGACCTGGAATCCACCCATTCAAGACAAAGGCTGAATTCCTTTTTATCGGCCAGTGACTTGCTCAATTCACCCGGAAGTTTATCGCGGCTGAGAAAATCGAGAAAACCTTCCTTCTCCATCTCAAACGTACATTCTATTGCAGGATAGGTCAGGTCGCTCCGAAGTACATCATCCGTTATTTTCCGCTCATAAAAATTCTTTAAAGCCTCAAGTACGGATGTTTTTCCTGATTCATTCTGACCAATGAGTGAGGTGATATTATCAAATGCGAGATGACACTTGCCTGTATCAATTATCGAACGGTAATTCCTGATACGAAACGCCCTTAATTTCATTTTTTTGGTTTGAATGGTGTTAATTGTTCCGATGATACCGCCAACCTAACACTAATACGTCATCAAGCTGCGGTAGGTTTCCTTTCCATGCATTAAAAGTTTCGATGAGCTTTTCTTTTTGTTTGTGTATAGGGAGGCTACTGATAGTAAGTATCAACGAACGGAATGGCTGATACTTGAATTTTTTGCCTTTGGGACCGCCAAACTGATCCACAAAACCGTCCGTGAAAAAGTAAAGGATATCCCCTTCATCAAGTTCACAAAAGTGGTCGGTAAAGGATTTTTCTTCATCGGCAGCAATCCCTATGGGCATTGTGTCACCCTGCAGTTCAAGTATAGTATTCTTTTTAACAATATAAACCGGATTAAAAGCCCCGGAATAATTCATTTGGTTGGTTTCCGCGTTAATAATACCCAGGGCTATATCAATCCCATCCTTTTGTTCCTCTTCATTGCCGGTCTGCTGCATGGCCTTCATGATCTTTTCCCGCATCTGATTGAGAATAGACGAGGCATTGGAATAATTTCCATACTGAACAATCTCGCTTAAGAAGGTCAGACCAAGAATGCTCATAAACGCACCGGGAACTCCATGCCCTGTGCAGTCCGCCACAGCCACAACCAGCAGACTCTTTTTTTGTGCCAGGAAATAAAAGTCACCGCTGACGATATCCCTGGGCATGAAGACAAGAAAATGCTCAGGCAATGACCTTTTCATATTGAGGGGCGAAGGGAGCAAAGCCCGCTGAATATAGCTCGCATATTTAAGACTTTCATCAATATTTCGGTGGTATGCACCGCGGGGTTTGTTTTCTGTATCCATGGAGGTGTGTAATTGTTCAAATGGTGCTTATTTGTTCATGCTGATCCCTGTTTCTTCTATCCATAAAGTAACAGAACGGATATTACAGCGGAAAATTAAAAATCATTGCCGTTGATTTTTATTAACACTGCATTTTCGCTTTCAAACAGTAACCAAAGGTTTTGTTCCTTATCGATCAGGAAATCCATAATTCTATCCTGTGCAACTCCCTTTTCTTTGATGGATTCACCGGTCAGGCTATTAATCCAAATGAATCCGTTTCCGGTATTTCCATACGTTACGGATACCAACAACCTATTGGATCCAACCTCCCTGATTTTTACAATGGAATTTACGGAGTCGGGCAATGCATATTGTTTATCCCATTTTTTCTTTCCATCCGCACCAAACCGGGTCATCAGTAAACTGTTGTTGTTCCGGATGCCGGCGATATAGATTTCGCCATTTTTTGAAACCCATCCGTTCCGATACACGATTTCTTCCGGCGGTGCATATTCCCATTTAATATAACCCCTGCTATCCATCCTGGATATCCACCTACTGGTAACCGCAAGGACCGATTGATCCGGCATTATTCCAAGGTAATGGGTTTCACCGTAACCCGAATACGTTCTGTCCCAGAGTTTCCGGCCCAGTTCATTCAGCACCATGATACGGTAATGCCGTTGCAGGGAATCATCCGCCTGGTATCCCCCCAGCATAATACGGTTATTTTCATCGGTAACGAGCGAATGAAGGGTCCATTTACCCAGTTTCTGGCTCCAGATGTTCCTCCCATCCGGGGCCTGTTTAAAGAGCCAAACTTCGCGCGAGGAAGTATCCGCGTCCGACCAGCTGTAACCTGCAACAACGATTTCGTTCTTCCGGTTCACAGAGCAAAACAATACCTGATCATCATAATCGCCGCCAGTCGTTTTGTTCCATACCATCTTTCCTTCCGGATCAAGACAGATCAACCAGACGTCGGTAAAAGAAGAATCGTTCTTTCGCGAGGTTATGGCCATGAAAAAACGCCCGTTTCCCAGGCTGTCAAGAGAACCGCTGGTCTCATTCTCATTTGCCAGATCAAAACTGCGGACCCAGTGAACACCTGAAGTAAAATTTGAAGAAGACTGATATAAATTTCCGAGATACAAGGATTTAAGATTGAAGATATCGATGTATTGTTGCCCTTCGGGATATTTTCTGATAAATTCATCATAGGCCTCAAGCGTCTTGATCGTCTTTGCATAATCGAAAAGTAATTTTTTTTGCATCGCTTTGGCTTCGGCCACCTCAAAAGCATCTGGATACCTGTTGATAAACGCTTCATATCCCTGCAGGGTATTCAATGCTTTGGCCTGTCCGAATGCCAGCTCGTTCCGGCTTTTTACAGCCTGTGTAAACTCGGGTGCGTCGGGATATTCTTTCAAATATTGCTCAAAAGCTTCCACTGTATTTACCGAGCTGGCTTTTTCGAATGCAAGCCTGTTTCTGTATTGAATGGCTTTTTCAAGTTGTGCGGCATTTGGAAACCGCTCGATGAACTCGATATAGCCTTCAAGGGTATTCTGTTTCTCGTATTTTCTGAATTCCAGCTGGTTTCTGATATGGACAACATTGCCATAATAACGGAAGTCCGGGAATTTTTCAATGACTTCATACGCCAATGCCAGATTGTTTTCTTCGCGTACGTATTTTATCAGGTGGGATTCAATAGTCGTGACCGCATACTCAATCTTCTTTTTGACAGGTCTGGAACTTGGTCTTATTTCAGTGTTCATGAAATACTCACCAACATATTCCAGGTCTTCCTGCATCATTTTTTCCATGTTGTTCTGAAGCAGAATACAATGCGACCAGCCCTGAACAAGATTATAAAAGGGGGATTGTTCATCCGAATAGACCAGTGCAAGGCCCAGGTTTACAGCAGGATTTTGTTTGTCCGTTAAAAACAATTCATCAAACACCGATTTGGCCTTCTCGTATTCCAGTTTCTCCAGCCATTTGAATCCTTTTTTTGCAATTTGAGAGAGGACAGGCAATGAAAGAAGCATTAACGATAGAATCAGAAATGTTATTCTTTTCATAATCTTACAATTGCATCATGTTAACCAGAGCCATGATTTATACCTCATACTTCCTGACCTTCATTTTTTAACCAGCGTAAACTCCACCCTTCGGTTTTGAGATTTTCCGCCTTCCGTAAAATTGGATTCGATGGGCCTCGTTTCACCGTATCCTTCTGCCCTTATTCTTTCGGGACTCACCCCTTTGCTGATAAGGTAATTAACTACGGATTTAGCCCTTCCCTCCGATAGTTTCTGGTTGTAGGCATCGGTGCCTTCACTGTCGGTATGGCCTGAAATTTCTATTAAAGCAATATTCTGGTCAATCATAAACAGGGCAACTTTGTCGAGCTCTGCGTAAGACGCGGGCAATAAGATTGTCTTGTCAAACTCAAAGAAAACGTTTTCCAGCACGATGGCGGATCCTTCTTCAATGTTATTCAGCTTGTCCTCCAATCCGCCCAGGCGGACCGGCGGTTCAATAAATTGTATGGTATCCGATGACATACAGCTGAAAGCATCCATTGCCCGATAGATATATATACCGGCAGGCAGATTCCTTATTTCCTGACCGGTCATGCCGTTATTCCATGATACGGAATAAGGTGGGGTCCCACCCATCAGGTTGACCCTGATGCGTCCGTCATTGATAATCTTTTCAACCAGACCCGTGGCGGGATCAAGCCCCCCGGTATAGACGGAATCAGCGATGCGTGATTCAAAATCGTGCATTACACAGGGACAATCCCTGCAGTTATTGAGAGGCGTAATTATTACATCATCAATATAATAATAGGCATAGGCTTTATTGCGCAAATTCACCACATTCTTGTCGGTGACCACATAATTGGTATTTTCATAGTTCCGGAAATTACCGATAATG
>JAGDMB010000187.1 GCA_017860375.1 Bacteroidota bacterium
AAAAAACAGGCAATACGATTGTTCCATGCGGATGTGGCGTAATTGGTAGCCGCGCAAGACTTAGGATCTTGTGCCGTAAGGCGTGGGGGTTCGAGTCCCTTCATCCGCACACAGTGAGTACGGCAGCATGAGCTGCCGCAATAGTGGCAGAATTCAGAGAGAGGCGAAAAGGCCCCCGATCGTGTATTTCTTGCGCATCGTTCCGGTTTCGCAGAACTGCATCACCGGGGAGATTTATTTTTTAACCCTATAAGAAGGAATGGAATGAAAATTACGAGAGACAACATTGATGAGCTTAACGCGGTAATAAAGGTCGTGATTGAAAAATCAGACTACGAGCTAAAAGTTGAAAATACACTGAAGGACTACAGAAAGAAGGCAAAGATCGATGGTTTCCGGCCGGGTATGGTGCCCATCGGCATAATCCGCAAGATGTTTGGAAAATCGGTCATTGCAGAAGAGGTAAATAAAGTCCTTGAAGAATCCCTGCAGGATTATTTTACCAAAGAAAATATCACCGTACTGGGCGATCCTTTGCCCCATGATGATAAGGAACCGGAAATCAACTGGGACACCCAGTCGGAATTTGAATTTGTTTTTGACATTGGGATCTCCCCTGAATTCGAAGCGCCGGTCAACGAAAAGGAAAAGATTCCCTATTACAAAATAAAGATTGACGACGATGCGCGCAGGCAGCATGTTGACCGGCTGGTATCACGGTTTGGCAGTTTTAAGGAAACCGAAAGGGTTACCGGAAATGAAATGATTAAAGCCGACATTGTTCAGGTGGATAAGCAGGGTCAGCCTGTGCCGGAAGGGGTAAAAGTGGAGGATGCTTCCCTCTACCTCGAGTTCATAAAGGACGAAAAAATCCGGAAGAAATTCAATGATCTGCAGGTCGGGAGTGAACTCGAACTGGATATGCACAAAGCCTTTCCCAGTGAAGTCGACCTGGCCGCGCTGCTGAAAATTGATAAGGATAAACTGAAGGAAATCAAGGATGATTTCAAACTTACCCTGAAATCTATTTCTGTTTTTGAAAAACCGGAAATCAACCAGGATTTGTTTGATAAAATCTATGGAAAAGATGTCGTCAAATCAAAGGAGGAATTCGACCAGCAGGTGGATAAGGAATTGACGGCATCGATGGAACGGGAAGGCGATTATAAGTTCACGGCGGATGTAAAGGATTATTACCTGAAAAAGTTTAAGAAGAATTTGCCGGCCGATTTCCTGAAACGGTGGCTCCTTAAAGTCAATGAAGGAAAGTTCACCCGGGAACAGGTGGACAAAGATTTTGAACAGTTTGCCGGCGATCTGAAATGGCAGCTGATAAAATCGAGGATAACCCGTGAAAATGATATTAAGATAACCGAAGAGGAATTGCGGGCCTTCATTGGTTTTAACCTGAGGATGCAGTTTTTACAGTATTACGGTATACCCAATGTGCCCGAAGAAACCCTTGCCAAGTATGTGGAAGAGGCGTTGAAGGACAAATCTGAAATCCGTCGCTACTCGGAGAAGCTTATTGAAAACAAGGTGTTTGACCTGGTGAAGAAAAACGTGAAACTGGAGGAGAAGGAGACCACCCTGGAGAAGTTTAATAAGATGCTGGAAAAATAGGGACAATACATGCCCTGCCTTTCTTATTCAAAGGCACAACAAGGAATAGTTGTCGGTTCCCGATGGTGTATTTTATGGATTTATCATATACCTTTGAAGAACCAAATCCGATTTTACGGGTTTATTATTCGTACACTATTAAAAACTTATTCATATGGATCAATACAAGGATTTTACCAAATTCGCAACGGGTAAAGCCGGCATCAGCAGCTTATACCTGCACCGGTATGCTTCCGTGGTAAACAGTTATATTTCACCCACTATCATTGAAGAACGGCAGCTCAATATTGCCCAGATGGATGTATTTTCACGCCTGATGATGGACCGGATCATATTTCTCGGGCTGCCCATCGATGATGATGTAGCCAACGTCATCCAGGCCCAGCTTCTCTATCTTGACTCCGCGGACCCGGGCAAGGATATTCAGATCTATTTCAACACGCCCGGTGGTGCTGTGCATGCCGGTCTGGGTATATACGATACCATGCAATACATTTCCTGTGATGTGGCCACCATATGTACCGGGATGGCAGCTTCGATGGGAGCGGTGCTGTTGTGTGCCGGAGCAAAAGGGAAACGTTCTGCACTCCGGCATTCAAGGATTATGATCCACCAGCCGATGGGGGGAGCCCAGGGGGTGGCTGCGGATATTGAGATAACCACACGGGAGATTTTAAAGCTCCGATCAGAATTGTACGCGATAATTGCCCATCATTCCGGAAATCCGGTTGAAAAAGTGGAAAAAGATTCCGACCGCGACTACTGGATGACAGCTAAGGAGGCCATGGAATACGGGATGATTGACGAAGTGTTGGAAAGATCTAAAAAGAAATAGCGATTATTCAAATTGGTATAGTAACTTTGCACGATAATTTTTCGTTTATTAGTCAAAACTGATTTCGGATTCATGGATAAATGTTCCTTTTGCGGGCGGGATAAGCGTGAAACCAACCTGCTGATAGCAGGGATTTCAGGTCATATATGCGACAGCTGCGTGGAACAGGCATACGAAATTGTTCAGGAAGAAACCAAAAAAACCCATCCGTTTGACCTGAGCTCTATTAAATTGCTCAAGCCCAAGGAAATAAAAAAATTTCTTGACCTTTACGTGATCGGGCAGGAGGATGCCAAAAAGATCATTTCCGTCGCCGTATACAATCATTACAAACGATTGCTCCAGTCTAACCGTAAAGATACGGAAGAAGTCGAGATCGAGAAATCAAATATCATCCTGGTAGGAGAGACCGGCACCGGCAAGACATTGCTCGCCAGGACCATAGCCAAACTGCTTCATGTTCCCTTTACCATTGTTGATGCAACGGTTCTGACCGAAGCCGGGTATGTCGGTGAAGACATTGAGAGTATCCTCTCCCGTCTTCTGCAGGTTGCCGATTATAATCTCGAAGCTGCGGAAAAAGGCATTGTGTTCATTGATGAAATCGATAAAATTGCCCGCAAGGGTGACAATCCTTCCATTACCCGTGATGTTTCGGGAGAAGGAGTACAACAGGGATTGCTGAAACTGCTGGAAGGTTCGGTGGTAAATGTTCCTCCACAGGGAGGCCGTAAACATCCCGACCAGAAAATGATTGCCGTGGATACCCGCAACATCCTTTTTATATGCGGCGGGGCATTCGAGGGGATTGAACGGAAAATCGCACAGCGTCTGAATACAACAGTCGTGGGGTACAATGCCGCAAGGAAATCCGATATTATTGACCGGAACAATCTCATGCAATACATTGCTCCCCAAGATCTCAGGGCTTTCGGAATGATTCCCGAAATAATCGGACGCCTTCCTATGCTTACGTACCTGCATCCGCTTGACCGGAAAGCCCTGCGCAGCATTCTTACAGAACCCAAAAACGCCATTATCAAGCAATACGTCAAATTGTTCCAGATCGACGGCATCAAGCTGACCTTTGAGGAAGAATCGCTCGAATATATTGTGGAAAAGGCGGTGGAATTCAAACTTGGTGCCAGGGGATTGCGGTCCATCTGTGAAGCGATCATGATCGATGCCATGTTTGAGTTGCCTTCCGAAGAGGAAAACGAGATCAACATTACCTTCGATTATGCCAAGTCGAAAGTTGAAAAAGTGAACCTGCAACGATTAAAAGCAGCCTGATAATTTGTTTTTTTCAATTCATCCCGTATATTTGCATTTGAAACATAACATAATGAAGAGAGCATATACAACATGGTGGTGGTGGCCTTGCAGTTTTCACAAGAAACCGTGAGATCCTGATCCTGTTGTATTCATACAATACAGAAACGGCCTATCGTACTCACGATAGGCCGTTTGTTTTTTCGTGAGACTCAGATATCAGAGGCGGAGCGAACTGAAATCTGGTAGTCGAACGAACGTAACGAAGCGATCTCATGACCGCAGGGAGTAATCCCGATAGCAAAACTTGTCCCGTACCGAAGGTCAGGAGCGTATCGGGATGGATAAATAGTGAACTTTAAATTTTAAGTATTGAATTATGAAAACATTTCCCTTCCGCACGATTTCAAAACGCATGCTGGCCGATACCATAACGCCGGTAAGTATTTTTCTGAAGATCCGGGACATCTATCCCAACAGTATTTTATTGGAAAGCTCCGATTATCATGGCAACGAAAACAGCTATTCGTTTATTTGCCTCAACCCGGTTGCCACCTTTATGGTTGATCAGGGAGTGTATACTGCATCCTTCCCCGATGGATCGACAAATAAGGGCAGGCTTGATTCCTTTGAAATACGGTTCAAGGAGTTTATGCAATGCTTCAGGCCGTCGAAATCAGAAGATAAAATCCCGGTAAACGGCTTTTTTGGCTATGCTGCCTATGATGCCGTCCCGTATTTTGAGAAGATCTCATTTAAGGCACCGGTGAAAGAGGCATATAAGATTCCCGATGTCCGTTACAGTTTTTATAAAACGATCATTGCCATCAATCACTTTCAAAATGTACTTTACATTATCGAGAACCAGTTTGACGGTGAATTCAGTGAAAGTGAAAAAATTGAGACCCTGCTGGGCAGTCGCAATTATGCCTCCTATCCGTTCCAAACGATCGGGGAAGAACATTCCAATATTACCGATGACGAATACATGAACATGGTCACCCTTGGAAAACAGCACTGTTACCGGGGTGATGTGTTTCAGATCGTGCTTTCACGCCAGTTCTCCCAGCAGTTCTCGGGTGATGAGTTCAACGTATACAGGGCGTTGCGTTCCATAAATCCCTCTCCCTACCTGTTCTTCTTTGATTACGGCGACTACAAAATATTCGGATCCTCGCCCGAAGCACAACTGAAAATACAAAAGGGGAAAGCCTTCATAAATCCCATCGCTGGTACTTTCAAACGCACCGGTGATGATGAGAAAGACAAAATGCTGGCGCAGCAGCTGTCCACTGACCTGAAGGAAAACGCCGAGCATATCATGCTGGTCGATCTGGCCAGGAATGACCTGAGCCGGCATTCCGGGAATGTCAAAGTGGAAAGCTATCGGGAAATCCAATATTATTCGCATGTACTGCACATGGTTTCAACCGTATCAGGCGAGCTGAATCAAAATTCGGGAGTGGTGGATATGATGACCGCCACGTTTCCGGCCGGCACGCTATCGGGGGCTCCGAAATACAAAGCCATGCAGTTGATCGATGCCTACGAAAACCAGTCCCGTGGCTTTTATGGCGGAGCGATTGGATTTCTTGACTTTGACGGTACGTTCAACCATGCGATCCTGATCCGCACATTCCTGAGCAAGAACAATTTTCTGTTTTACCAGGCGGGTGCCGGAATCGTTGCAGTTTCGCGTGAAGAAAGCGAACTGCAGGAGGTAAATAACAAGCTGGGAGCCCTGAAAAAAGCCATAGAGATGGGCACTGAAATTCACTGATCCGATGAAATTATTGACCTTTTCATGATACAAAAACTTTAAACGGATGAAAAAAATACTGGTAATTGATAATTACGATTCGTTTACGTATAACCTGGTTCACTGCATTGAAAAACTTA
>JAGDMB010000188.1 GCA_017860375.1 Bacteroidota bacterium
GGCTGACGGCTTTAAGCTTTTCACTCAATGCTTCAGCTTCCTGGCGAATTTTGGCTTCCTTGTGTGCGCGCTGTTTTATTATTTCCGCATGCGCTTTTTTGGCCGGCCCGGTAGCGTTAATTGCAAGTCCTTTTGGGATCAGGTAATTGACAGCATATCCGTTTTTTACTTTGATAATATCATCCTTGTCGCCCAGGTTGGGGATATCTTGTTTTAAAATCACTTCCATGTTCAGCAGCTTTTGATTATTTCAACAAATCAGCAACATAGGGCAGAAGAGCCAGGTGTCTTGCCCTCTTAACGGCAACGGCCACTTTTTTCTGGTACTTCAGCGAAGTTCCGGTAACCCGGCGCGGCAGTATCTTGCCTTGTTCATTCAGGAATTTCTTGAGAAATTCGGGGTCTTTATAATCAAGATATTTTATCTTGTTCTTTTTGAAGCGGCAATATTTCTTTTTTTTGATTTCAACCGTCGGCGGTGTAAGAAATCTTATTTCACTTTGATTAGCGGGTGTTTGTGCATTCATCGGTTATTCCTCCTTTGATTTTTCAGCGTTTTCCTGTTTGCTTCTTCTCTTTTCACTGAATTCCACGGCATACTTTTCCATTTTTACGGTTTGGAACCGGATAACACGTTCATCGCGTTTGTATTCGGTTTCCAGCAGCTGGATAAGATTGCCGGGTGCTTTAAAATCGATCAGGTAAAAGAACCCGGTCGATTTTTTCTTAATGGCATAGGCTAATTTCCTCAGCCCCCAGTTCTCCTCATGTACAACTTCACCGCCTTTGTCGAGGATTACCTTTCTGAATTTGTCAACCGCTTCCTTCATCTGGGTCTCAGACAAAACGGGAGTTACTATGAAAACGGTTTCGTAATGATTCAACATGCTTTAAATTTTAATTATACATTGTTTTTTCAGGTTCGCAAAAGTATTAACTTTTTTCATCTAATCAAATAAATTTTAGGATTATCTATTTTTTGGTTATCCTTTTTACTTTTCTTTATATTTGTCGCAGCAATTAAAAACATGGAGAATTTTCTGGTTTCTGCTCGCAAATACAGGCCCGACACCTTTGATACCGTGGTAGGCCAGCCGGTCATTACATCCACGCTGAAAAGTGCAATCCTTTCGGGTCACCTTGCCCATGCCTACCTTTTTTGCGGACCCAGGGGGGTGGGTAAAACAACCTGTGCACGTATTTTTGCCAAGACCATCAACTGCGCCAACCTGGGTGCCGATGCTGAACCCTGCAATCGGTGTGATTCATGCAAAACCTTCAATGATTCACGATCATTCAATATCCACGAACTCGATGCGGCCTCCAACAATTCCGTCGACGATATCCGGAACCTCATTGAAAGCGTTCGCATAATGCCGCAAGCCGGGAAGTACAGCGTGTATATCATCGATGAGGTACACATGCTGTCCCAGCAGGCCTTCAATGCATTTCTCAAGACCCTGGAGGAACCTCCCCCACATGCTGTCTTTATCCTGGCCACCACTGAAAAGCACAAGATCATACCAACCATCCTTTCGCGTTGCCAGATCTATGATTTCAACCGGATCAGGGTGGAAGACATTGCCGGAACCCTGAAAAATATAGCCGCAAAGGAAGGGGTTGAGGCGGAGGAAGAAGCACTTTCCGTGATCGCTCTTAAAGCTGACGGGGCCATGCGCGATGCCCTTACCATCTTTGATCAGCTTGTCAGTTATTCGCGTCATTCCATCACGTACAAAGGGGTGATTGAAAACCTGAATGTGCTGGATTTTGAGTATTATTTTAACCTCACCGAGTGTTTCCTCAGGCAGGATACGGCAAAATCCCTTCTGATCCTGAATGAAATTCTGTTAAAAGGATTTGACGGGCTCAATTTTGTCAGTGGTCTTGCACGGCATCTCCGGGATATTCTTGTTTCCCGCGATGCGGTTACCTTGCCACTGCTGGAAACCGGTGAATCCATCCGGGCAAAATACCAGGAACAAGCCCGGCGGTGTGAACCTGCTTTTTTATACAGGGCCCTTGAGCTCCTTAACCAGTGTGAGATAGCTTACAAATCAAGCAGAAATCAGCGGCTGCATGTGGAAATCGCCCTGATCCGCCTGTGCAGTCTGCTCGGTGAAAAAAAAACGCCTGACGGAAATCCTCCCGGCGACCTGAAAATGAGCGGGCAGATTGCAGCGCCTGAACCCGCCGGCAAAACACAAACGGTTGAACCGCAGGAAAAGCATGATCCTTCCGGGTATGATATATCCACAAAAGAAACAAAGCAGGAGGTGAAGGAAGAAAAAAACGCCTATCCCAAAAAAAGCCATACGGTTTCCATTAAAGATGCCTTGCAGAGCCTTGAAAACGGCGAAAAGGATCTTCTGCAGCACGAAGAACCGCCACCGGTGAACGGAATAATGCCGGATGCAGAACCGCTGCCGGAAACACCGATTGTGCCGGAATTTATGCTGAAATGCTGGAATGCATATGCCGAGTCGATACGCGGGGAAAAGCCAAGGTTCTCGGTTGCCCTGAAAAGCATTGAACCGGTGATCAGGGAAAACTATGTCATCGAGATTTCCTTCAGCAACCAGTCCCAGATAGATGCATTTCAAAAACAGCTCAGGCCGGGACTTGAGCAATTTTTGCAGCGTGAACTTCAACAGCCCCGCATTCGTGTTGAAGCCACGATGTCTCCTGCAGACGAGCACAATAAAAAGCTTTATACCGCGGAAGACAAGCTCGCTTACCTGGGTGAAAAGAATCCTTTGCTGAATAAGTTTGTTCAGGATCTGGGACTCGAACTGGAATAAGCCGTGGATCAACCAATTAATGACCGTGGAACAACTAATTAATGACCGTGGATAAACCATTTAATGACCGTGGATCAAATAATTTAAGAAAAACCGTCAAATGACCGGACAGTCCATTACCATTCAGAACGGCACGTTACAGGTGCCCGATTATCCCATCATTCCTTACATCGAAGGTGACGGTACCGGACCGGATATCTGGAAAGCCTCCGTCAGGGTCTTTGATGCATCAGTTTTAAAAGCATACGGAAGCAAGCGTAAAATTATCTGGAAGGAAGTCCTGGCCGGAGAAAAAGCATTCCGGGAAACCGGCAGCTGGCTGCCCGATGAAACGCTTGATATCATCAGGGATCAGAAGGTTGCCATCAAAGGGCCACTCACCACCCCGGTGGGAGGCGGCATCCGGTCGATCAACGTGGCCCTTCGCCAGATGCTTGACCTGTATGTTTGCCTGAGACCGGTGAAGTATTACGAAGGAGTTCCTTCCCCCGTGAAGGATCCCTCAGCCACCAACATGATTATTTTCAGGGAAAATACCGAAGATATCTATGCCGGTATCGAATGGATGAACGGAACACCGGAAGCCGGCAAAATTTTGGAATTCCTGCAGAAGGAAATGGGAGTCAAAAAGATCAGGTTCCCTGCCACTTCCTCGGTCGGAATCAAACCGGTTTCCCGGGAGGGAACAGAAAGACTTGTCCGTGCCGCTATCCGGTATGCCATCTCAAATGAAATGCCCTCGGTAACTTTGGTTCACAAGGGCAATATCATGAAATTCACTGAAGGCGCTTTCCGTGACTGGGGTTATGCCCTTGCCAGAAACGAATTTGGTGCTGTCGAAATAGACGGAGGTCCATGGTGCGTGATCCGGAAACCTTCCGGACATGAAATAATCATTAAGGACGTCATCGCCGATGCATTCCTTCAGCAGATCCTTACCCGGCCTGCTGAGTATTCCGTCATTGCTACCCTGAACCTGAACGGCGATTATATTTCGGATGCGCTGGCTGCCATTGTCGGCGGTATTGGAATAGCACCGGGAGCCAATATCAATTATGAGACCGGGCATGCTGTTTTTGAGGCCACACACGGTACGGCTCCCAAATATGCCGGGCAAGACAGGGTGAATCCGGGTTCTGTCATTCTGTCGGGTGTGATGATGCTGGAGTACCTGGGATGGGATGAAGCAGCAGGGCAGATCCTGAAAGGCTTGCAGGCGGCTATCAAAGCAAAACGGGTGACCTACGATTTCGAAAGACAGATGCAGGGAGCAACCCTCCTGAAATGTTCGGAATTTGCAGACGAAATTATCCGGAATATGGAATGATTCTCTTACCGGATCTTTGTCAGACGCATGAAATCAAGCAGAGCCGTGTTGATTTCCCCGTTCATGTTCTCATTGTATGGCTCAAAGCTAAGGGTGAGCAGATTGTACCCTTTGTTTAACCGGGTAATGATGATATTACTGGTTCCCCAGTTCGACCATTCTTCTTTTCCGAGTTGAGGAAAAACAAATGCACCGATAATTTCGGATTCTTTTTTTAAGGTTCGGATAGCGCATTTATTGTCTGTGTTGACCGGACCAGAACCATTGGAATACCGGAAATCAATGGCATATTCACCGGCTTCATCTGCCATCACCCTGAACAAAATCACCCTGTTCCTCTCTGTGCTGATTTCAACGAACCCCTTTCCTGAAAAACCCTTACAGGAACGTAGAGACAAGGGTGCCATGGATTCTGCTTCGACAATATAGGCAGATTCCGGCGAAAGGACATGGAAAAAACTATCCACTTCCGATCGGGGCTCCTTTTTAGGATAAGCGGCGGGAAAGGGCATGAAATCGACCGTCTTCATGTTTATGCTGCCCCGATCCTCCATGCGGTCATTCATTTCAATCGTGAGGGTATGACGCCCCGATAAGCCGGCCGGCAGAAAAGGGCGAGCGCTTTTTTTCCCATCGATGGAAAAAGAACGGATATCCTTTCCGTACCCTTTAACGGTAATGTCAATCACCATATTGCGGTAGCGCATCCCGGTGAGTGTTTTTTCCCCGTTATAGGCTTTTGGAACAAAGGGCCGGAAAACGATCCCGTCGGATTGCAGATCCATTCCAAAAAACAGTTTGAAAACCATGGCGAGGTTCCCGGCCACGCTCCATAATTGCCGGTCGGAATTGATGGCTGTGCCTTTATAATCGCCGGTCTCTGCCACAAGGTTCTCTTTGTTGGTGAGAAATAAAGCCGCCTGCCGGTACAGGGAAGCAAGTCCCTGCACCACGGAAGCCTCATTGCCCGCTTTAGCGGAGGCCAGCGTCCAGAATGCCTCCACAAAAGGCCACACCGCATTGTTATGGTAGGGCTGGATATCGGGTATTTGCGGATAGATGCAGGGTATTCCGAATGCGGTTACCGGGGTATTGGAAATGATCTGTTTCTGTTGCGCCGAATCCGCTATGTCAAAAAGCACACAAAGGGCTTCACCCAGCGCTTCCGATCGGGGAGAAGGCGTATCGGAATATTTGCCGTACAGAAACTGAGCGTAATACCCTTCATCGTTCAACCACAAATATTTATTGATGCCCGCTTTTATCCGGCCGGCGAACGCTTTGTGTTCTTCCCCTGACAGACCCAGGATGCCGGCCATTTCTGACAGGATCCTATAGGTTTGGAAATGAACCGCGTTGGTTCCAAGATTTTTTGATTCATAAATGTCAACGGGACCCATCCACTTCGGATAGGATTGTTCCCTCCAGTCGAGAAACGAGGATTCGCCGTACATCAACCCGGTGCTTTTGTCGAAGGCCACCATCTGATCATCGCA
>JAGDMB010000189.1 GCA_017860375.1 Bacteroidota bacterium
GGATCACCGGCAAAGGATTCACTGACGGTGATATTGAAATTTTGAGAACTGTATGCGCCGCAATTGTTCAGATACGTTGCGGTATAGGTTCCGGATTGACTGATCCGGATATCTTCAAGGATGATTTCACGCCCGTTTGCCGTGAATCCGGATGGGCCTTTCCACGTCCATCCATTGGTGTCGGCTGGCAGCAAATCAAAATAAACCGTATCCCCTGCCAGCACATTGGCAACGTTGGTTTCCAGCAGGGTATCGCTGTTGACCGCGATAAAAGGTGTTAAAACCGTCGGGTCACAGGGTTCGCTTTCTATTCCGAACACCTTCCATTCAAGAATACCCGTTGCCATTGCGCTGATCATATTGATCCTTACTTTGCTGACAAAAAGATCAAGATCGAGTTTATTATATTGATTCAACGCAATGCCAATGTTACCGGCATTTATCCAGGAAGCTCCGTCCCAGTATTCCACATAGGCATCCGTGGGCTGGTCGATTCCCTGACCATCGTCCCACCAGTAAACCAGGGTCGAATCGATTTGCTGCGCAAGCTCCCAGTCGTATTCCACCCAGTTATAGGTATTATAGGCAGATTCCCCGTTCCAGTTTCCATAAGCCCCTCCCTTTTTATCGGATGAGCTCTTTGGATCATAGCCATCCTGTATGGCCTCCAGTGTCTCCCATGAGGAAACAAAAGAAGTGGAAACCGAAGCTATGATTGCCAGGTTGGTGGTGGTGTCCCCTTCCATGGCATTTAAAATTAAACTGCCCCGGGAATTTCCTTCAGCGGGTGATTCTGCGGCTTTCAAAGCCGGCCAGGATAGCCAGAATCCAAAAGCCAGGAAGGCTGCAACTATTTTATTCGACAGATTCATCTGAATTTTCTATATGCATATTATGTAAAGAGTCCGCAAACAATGAAAACAGGAAATTACAGCTCAGGGAGTAAAAGGCGGATAAATCATTACAAATCCTGAGGATTTAAAACAAAATGTTCGGATATAAAAATTCAAGGTTGGGTAAAGTATTATTCATCAAAAACCTTTAATTACTAGTTAATTAGAAAAGGTTTCTTACCCAACCGTGAATTTTCAAATTAGTCCGGCTGACTTGTCTACCGGACAACGACCTTCTTGGCAATACTGGAACCGTTGCTTTCAACCAGCACGATATAAATCCCGTTCTGAGGAGCGGCAATATCAACACGGTTGTTGTTGGCGGTAACTTTTGAGATCATTTTTCCATCCATGCTTACAAGCTGAACGGATTGAATATCTTTTCCATCTGCCAGGCGGACAATGATAGAACGTTGTGAAGCTATGTAGTTCACATTCAAATTGTTATCTGAATCAACACTTTTGACGCTGTTCGATGGACATTCAGGACAGTCAAGGGTGAAATTATCAAATAAAACGGAGCCGGAATTCTCCGTTTGACTGGCAAAAGCTATGCCTACCTCGAGTTCCATTCCGGCAAGATCTTCGCGTAAAACCGGTTCGGCCACAGGAGTCCAATTTGTACCATCCGGACCGAAATACACCGTATACTCATCGCCGAAACGTTCCAGCATGATCCAGGGATTGTCAGCAACAGACACCGCATCCGCCGTAGCTACTTCCTGCATTAACATCGGGGTTTCTGACAAGCAGACCGGGACAGATATAATCTATGGGTCCGTTCCATGAAGTCAGGTCTCCGCCCACAATTTCAACTTGTGCGGTAAAATCCTTATTTGCAGGTATAACCTTGCATAACAGCACGCCGTTGCAATTTGGAGTTGCCCAATACGTGCTGGATGAGGTGATGGTGAGGGTACCGGGTTCATCGTCTGTATCAAGCAGGTCAACCACTCCCACAGGTGCTCCTGAACCCTCAATGGTATCGTTCATTATCAACCTGTCCCAAATAGTACCGGTAACACCGGCTGTCAGATAATCGTGTGATGTGCTGAAATCATCCGTCCATGTCATCTGACCGAAAGAGGTGGTCGTTAGCAGCATGAATGCCGTTAAAAGACTCAGTGTAAAGGTAAATTTTTTCATACTTTTTAGATTTTAAGTTTTACATTGGTTATCAATATTGGATATCTGGTTTTTATTCGAAACATAAGGTAAAACCTGGTTAAGGTATAAACAGCTTTTCAGAATGAATTCCGCTTGCATCCGTTACCATTACGATTACCACTCCCTTTGCAGGTACATTGATGCTGATTTCATCCGAGGAAGGATCCGATACTGAAATTAATACTCTGCCATCCATGGTGATCAGCTTAATCAACGTAACATCGGATGTACCTCCCGCCTTCTTAATAATAATGTTTTGGTTTTCTGTATTATAGAATATGGTATATTGATTTTCGGTTGTGCCGATATCGAATATGCCGGTATTGGTCCTGACCAGTGTATCAACAGGATAATCACTGATCACCGGATTGACGTCCACATTCAGGATATGCTCGTGATTCCCGTCACAACCTTTGCTTCGTCCGGTAATTTTGTATAACTGAAGATACGTGCCTGAGCTGCAGGATGCAAAATCTTCCGCATCCCCGCCGATGATCACATCGCCTGACAGGGTCGCTCCATCAATGATGGCCAGGTCTTTGACGATGGCATAATCACGCACGGAGCTGCTGTAAGCCATTGCACTGCCCGTAATGATCGCATTGCCGGATATATTGCAGTTGGTGTAGACCCGGGTGGTTTTTTCAACAATGGCATTGTTGCGTACTTTTGCATTTTTTCCTATTATGGCGTTTCCCCTGATGATGGCTGAGCCGCTCACCTGTGCATTGTCCTGAACGATGGCATAATCCTCGATCCGGGCAGAACCCGTCACCGTTGCCTGTCCCAGGACTTGTGCATCGGGTCCCACAAATACGGAAGATTCAACCGAGGCGGTTGACGCTACCCAGCCTCCTCCATTCGCATGGGCGGCACCGGGATTCTCATCTTTTTGGCTGTTGTATCCTTTAAAATACCCGGCAGGCAATGCACCTTCGACCTGAAAATTATAAGGATACCGGTATATTTTCGGATCCCCAGGTTCCCAGGCTTTATAATTGTGATGGATTTTTGGCGCGCCTGTGACAACAAAGAACACTTTCTCATCCCCTGCCTCAAGCGTGAAGTTAACGGTTTCATTCTGGCCTGAATACAATGCACTGTAACGGGGAGCACCTGATGCATCCACGGCAACAAATCCGTAACGCCAGCCGGCCCCGCCGGCAGGTTCATTATCATAGCCCGAAAAGGTGATCGTGATATTGCCGGAACCTTCGGCAGGGTACAAGGGAACAACATTATAGCCATAATCGCGCGGAGCGAGATATTTCGGTACAATATAGGTTCCGGGTTTTCCGGGAATGGTGTCCATAATGGTGAATTCCCTGCAGACGTATATCGGGTCAATCTGATTATTGAAATAATTCCGGATCCTTTCTCCGATGGAATAGTCCCATGTAACATTCTTCATGGCATAATAACCGAATTCATCGTTCAGCTGTTCCTGCGTATAGCCCCTGTTGTTCCGGAAAGATTCAAGCGGATGGTCCCCCTGCACGGCATTCCTCCATACGAGGTTTAGCTCCTCCATCCCGAAATTATCCACAATATATTGAGGGAAGTAAACCGCCTGGTAATAATGCCGGGTTGAACTGTAATGAAGCATGGCAGTGTTAACCCAGCGCGAGGGCTGCACCGAGCTGATTTCATCTGTGGCTGTGAGCGCCAGGAAGTTAGCATGCGATTCCCAGAACATCCCCACATTTTCATATCCCGGTTTATTTTTTAAGCCGTGCCCGGGGTATTGAATCGGTATCATGGCCTGACACATATGGGCAAACTCATGCGCAATGACAAATCCGCTTCCTCCGGTGGCACTTGGATGGATCCACATGGCGCCGATGACATCATCCCAGGATCCGCCCGTGGCATAACCATCATAGCCCCCGTCGGCCCAAGTGTTGCAGATTACGATGATGAACTTGTATTTGGCCATGTTTCCTTCTGTAGGGTTGGTAATGAAATTCAGCGAATCGACATAAAAGGACAGGTACCCTTCAAGCTTGGACAATATTTTTACAGGATCAAAGGCGATGTTATCGTTCCCGTTTTCTGGATTCCGGGGATCGGTTCCGGAGAGATCTCCCCAGAACAGGATGAAGTTCTCGGACTGGGCTGTCTTTTCCCAGCTCCACTCTTCATGGGTCTTCAGATCGCTGGCAATGTATACTTGTTTTTCCCCGGCATGGGAAAAATAGCGAATCAGCGAATCCACATTTGTCAGTCCGTCATCAAGCTGAAACTGAATTGCAATGCCGTCATTGAGATCGACCTTTGAAGGAATTAGGATGGTAAAGCTAACTTTGCCGTCAGCACCAGTGGAGGGTAACACCTGATCCGAAAGATTGCCGGTCACAGCCATTGAATTTATGATGTAGGTTTCAGCTGTAATAGCAGTGGTATCAAATACCTCTGCATCCCATTTGAACGTATACCCGCCAATTGCGTTTTCAAATTTGTCCCTGGCTGCAAGCGTTAAGGTCGTGGTATTTCCTTTGTAGAGTTTGATGATATTTTCCAAACCTGATTTTTCCGTGCTTATCTGGCCGGCCAGGATTATCTGCATAACCTTTGAATCCTCATATCCGGGAGCAGAAATAATGATTTCTTTGGAACCGGCCGAAGTAAGTGCGGCATTTCCGCCGGAAGGTTTCAGGTTGATTTTCCCGGCCTCAGTTTCGAAATCGATGGTTTGAACCAGTGTTCTGCCATTGACGGTTACTTTGGAAATCGCATTTCGCCAGTCCGCGTCATCCGCAAAATCGATCTCAATGGTGTGATCGACATTATTTTCAAGGGTATCGGCTGACAGCACCGGTGAAGCCAAACCGGGCTCATAAAGCGACCACGAGGCAAGACCGGTCAGTCCGTCGTTAAACTGAACATGGATACAAATTCCATCGGTCGGATCAATGACATCCGGTGTGGTCAGGGTAAAACTAACCGTGCCGCTGGCATTGGTAGGTGAAAGCGATAAATCGGTCGTGTCAGATGCAATGGACAGTCCGTTTATTGTATAGGACTCATGGTTTGTGGCAACCAGGTCTGTATGCAGGACATCTGCCCGGAAAACATATCCTTCAATAAAAACATCATTTGTATCTCTGGCAACAAGGGTCACCGTATGCGTGGTATTTTTTGCAGGCGAAGGATCAATGGCGGCTGATGAATGAACTGGGATCTGTTCTCCCAATTTGCCCATTACCTGCCATTCAATAATGCCCTGTGCAGAAACGCTGACAAAATGAAGCCTAATTTTATTGGTGAGCACCGGATCGAAGGTGGTTACGTTGTATTGGTCTCTTTTCACTCCGTATCCGACAGGATTTTTAACCTCAACCCAGTTGTGGGTTATCATATCCCAGTATTGCAGGTAGCTATCATAGGGCATTTGCACGCCTACCGTTGAAGTGCTGTCTGCCTGATCCGTCCACCAGTACACATTGGACTGGTCAATTACATAATAAAGATCGAAATCATATTGCACCCAGTTCCATTTGTTGGATACACCAGCCTGCCAGTTTCCATACGTGTCATGGGATTCGTCCATTGAACTTGCCGGATCAACTCCATCGTTGATGGCCCCCAGGGTTTCCCACCCTGAAACATAAGACGTCTCCAGCCCGACAGCCTTAGGTGCAATATTCTCCTGTCCGCTGACGATGGCATTATTCCAAAGTGAAAAAGCAGAAATAATTATTGATACAATACATCCTCTCAGCACCCGATCCTTCATTGATTGCTCCGATTGAAATAGTGAATTACAAACTTTGTCCTTCTCTTTTTATTAAAGGAGAGTGTCATCTTTTTAGGGATGCCACCCTCCTTTTTTTAAAGAATGTGTCGAACTGTAATGTGATCCTTAAATGCAATATAATACTTTATAAAAAGAGAATAGTATCCGGTATTAATATCCCGGATTCTGAGTAAGATTTGGATTATTATCCAAAGCCCCCTGAGGTATCGCAAATACCTTGGTATGTCCGTCCGCGTCAGGATCTACCGCCAGTGTTACATCTTTGCTGTTATACCAGTCCTTGGTAGTAAAGACACCAAACCGGATCAAATCCTGTCTGCGGCGAGCTTCACAGGCAAATTCCCATCCAAGTTCATCCAAAAACCTTCCGTACTGAATATCCGACCCGCCTCCCGGTTCAGGGAAAGTGCCAAACTCATCCACCAGGCCATAATTATACAAACTTCCCTTTAGAAGAGTGTCTCCCGTAATAGTTGCATCGTTTATATCATCAAATGCCCTTTTCCGTATTTCAGTGACCAGTTCAGCTGCGCCGGTGGCATTACCCTGCCGGAGCAAACATTCGGCTTTCATCATATAAATATCGGTTAACCTGAAAATCGGAAAATCATTTTCCAATTGGTATTGTGTCCCATACGCGATCTCGAACTTACCAATCCGGTAGCCTTCGAATTCATCGGAATAGTCAACGGTTTCCAGGGTATTGGTAAAGGCCAGCGGTCTCTCTGCGTTTTTCGGATCGATGGAACAATAAAGGGTATCGCCGGTATTGGAATATTGCTGCCCCATAATCCAGGTAGCCTCTTTTCTTTTATCCCTTGGATGGTATGTATTGATAAACTGCGGTATGGCACATATCCCGCCTTCTGCCCATGGCGCTTCAACCAACCCATAGGTCTTTTGGTTTTGCTGATGAAGGGTTTTGTTCAACAAATGGAACCATCCTCCGACCATTCGGCCAAGATCATCCGTAAAGGGAACAGCAAAAATCATTTCCGTACAATTTTGATTCTCGGTAACGAAAGGATCGCCATAATTTGCTGAGAGGGTAAATTTGCCGCTTTCCATAATTCTATCACAATACAGGATGCAACTATCCCAGCGCGGTTCACCGATATATACTTCCGCATTCAGGTACATTTTAGCCATCAACGCCATTCCGGCCCATTTGTTAAAGCGTCCGTATGTTTTTGAATTGTTATCCTCGGTGAGCAAAGGAACATTGGTCCGTAATTCATCCATGATAAAATTATAAACCTCGTTTCTTTCCTTCTGGGTGGGCAAGGAGTCGTCAATTGATGTGGTAATCGGAATCCTTCCGTAATTATCCA